>JAJDAB010000623.1 GCA_029262095.1 Candidatus Hydrogenedentota bacterium | reverse complement strand
GAATCTGCACATCTCCCCAAATGATGGCACGCCCATCTACCGCCAAATCACCAATCAGGTGAAGTACATGATTTCGTCGGGCCAGTTGCAGCCGGAAGATGAACTCCCGCCCATTCGCGCGATGGCCGAGATGCTGGTGGTCAATGCGAACACGGTGGCTCGCGCCTATCGCGATTTGGAGGCGGAAGGGTTTGTGACCTGCCAGCGTGGGCGAGGCACCCGTGTGAATGCGACGGGTTCACCGCTGTCGGATGAACAGCGAAAAAAAGTTCTCCACGATCGCGCGAGTTCGCTCATTAGCGAGGCGCGACAAATGAATATGAGTTTGGACGAAGTGATGCAGCTTGTAGCGAAGCTTGCCAAAGAAATGAATTTCCCTGAGGAGGTACCGGAGAAATGAACGTCGAAACGTCGAAGCCCGTAATCGAGGTGAAAGATCTCAGGCGCAAGTTTCGCCGCAAGCTCGCGATTGACGGCCTCACGCTTAGTGTGCCGCCGGGCTGCGTCTTCGGGCTTGTGGGCGAGAATGGCGCGGGAAAGACAACGCTTATCAATCATCTTCTGGGATCCTACATCCCGCAAGCAGGTAGCGTGCGTGTCCTTGGTCTCGATCCGACCCAACATCCTGTCGATACGCTGAGCCGAATCGGGTATATGTCCGAAGACCGTGTCATGCCATCGTGGATGACCGTTGGTGAACTCGTGAAATTTACAAACGTGTTCTACCCCAAGTGGGACCCGAAGTTCGCGGAAGAATTGCTCGACATGTTTAGTCTGGACCCGGGTGCGAAAGTGAAAACCTTGTCCCGGGGCGAACGCGCGAAGGCCGAATTGTTGACCGCGTTGGCGCACCGACCGGAACTGCTCATTCTCGATGAGCCGTCATCCGGTTTGGATGTAATTGTGCGGCACGACATTTTGAAAGCGATTGTTCGCGATGTGGCGGGAGAAGGAAGGACCGTGTTTTTCTCGTCCCATTTGCTCGACGAAGTGGAGCGTGTATCCGATTACGTCGCGATCATGGTTAAAGGAAAAGTCATCCTGGCTGACACGCTCGACAACATTCGTGATGGTCACCGCCGCATGACGATTCGTTATTCATCGCCGAAAGAAAAAGCGCCATCGATTGCGGGTGCGCTGAGTTGCACCGGATCAGGACCTCTATGGACCGTGATTTGCAACGGTCAATGCGACGCCGTTCGAGCGGAAATCGAGCAACAAGATGGGTCCGTGGTAGATGAGCAGACGCCATCGTTGGAAGAAGTGTTTGTAGCGCGTACGCAGTCCGAGCCGAAGCAGGCTTAGGTAAACGGTAAATCGGCGGGGCGAAAGGTACGGGCATGCTGCAATACTTAGCACTCATATACGACCAATGGCGAAGCACGCGAGTGCTCTTTCTCCTAGCCTGTATCGCCGTTATCGCTATTCCATTGATCGGGTATTGGGAATCTTCGGCTGTGGCGACGGTTTCGGAAGCGCGTTACGCCGAGTTTATAGACGGCACGCTTTGGGCCATAGGTTTCGCCGTTCTTTCTTGGCTGGTCCTTCTCATGATGGTGTCTGCTGATGACGACGAGTTGAAGATGAGGTTTCCGCGTTACCTAACGCGATTGCCGGTGAGCGCATGGAAACTCGCAGCGACTCGTATGTCGTTCGGGATGGTTTCCGGTTTCGTGCTCGCGCTTGGTGGTACTTTGCTCACCTACGCGCTATTTAGCACAAAGATTGAACACGTCCTGCCGTTCTATTCACTGCTTGTGGCCTGTCCTGTTGGTTATGCCGTACTGCAGGCTGTTGTCTGGTGGATTGGACCTGCTGGGCTTGTGCCAACCCTCGCCGTGATATTTGGTGTCCCCTCGATCACGATGGGTGTCTTTGTCATTTTTCGGCTCGACACCTATATCCCATACGAGTACGTCGACGTAGAACAATATGTGGCGCCCGTCGTGGTCGCCGCTATAGCGTTGTCGCTTATCGCGGGCGAAGCAGCGATCGCACAACATCGCAAAGGGCGATTCTTGGGTGTAGAGATAATCCCATCGTTCTTGCGGCGAAACGTCTCGAGCGCCGCGAATCCTTCAGAAGCATTTGCATCGAAGGCGGAGGCCCTTCGGTGGTTCCACTATCGACGCCAAGCCAGCCTCTTTCCGAAGATACTGTTGGTAACGTTTGTCGGCTTTCTTTTCCTCAGTCAAATCGGAATCTATCTTGATGAATGGCGTCTGAAGAATCCACCACTGTCGCTGAATGCAGTTCAGGTCAACTTCGCATCCTCTGTGATGGGTGCGGCAGTCGGGGCAGTCGGTCTCGCGACGATGCTGGTCGGGGCCATTTTTCTCCTTCGCGGTTGGCAGCCGCTCTTCAAGAAAGATGGCATCTTCTTGTTCGTGCGGCCGGCCACCACCATGGAACTGGTCACATCCCGTTGGGAATCGAGCGCGAAAGCCGTTGTGAACGGCGCTTTGCCGTTGTTCGGGATTTTCGTTGCCGCGCTTTGGCTAGACCTTCGCACGCGCCCCATCGGCGTCGATGCGCACGGCAGCTTTGGCCACCTAGCCAATCAGCATCCGGCCTACTTAATCATCCCCATGATTGCCGCCGCGGCCGTCTACGTGTGTGTCACGCTCTGGGCGTCTCTGTGGCTTGAGAACGTTGTTGGCATGTGCATCGTCGCGGCGTGCGTCATTGTTCCCATGGAAAGCTATGCTGCACTCGTCGAGAATGAGCCGAACAACTTCGAGGCATACGGGTTCCGGCTTGCCGGCGTAACAGTGCTTGCGGCGCTCTCACTCTTTTTCGTGGCCGATTGGTGTAACAGGCTCTTGAGCGTCAAGCATCTCCTGATTGTGCTCGGGCTTATGCCAGTTGTGGGCATCGGTTATCTGGCGATCGCGAATCTACAGCGGATCCTGATGGGTAATCCTGTAGACGAACTGTATTTCACCGTGCTCCTGACCGTTTTGCCAGTGATCATGATGGTGGTCGTGGCTCCGATTATCACTGGCCCTGCGATTATGCAGTGGGCAAGGCACCGAAGATAAGCTCTATTCGTTTTGGGTGAAAGGAGTCAAAATGAGAGTATTCGCATTCTTGATCTATGAAC
>JAJDAB010000622.1 GCA_029262095.1 Candidatus Hydrogenedentota bacterium | reverse complement strand
CCACTGTTTTTTCTAGCAGGTACCCGTGTTGTAGTGATGATGACGTTCGACAATTCAGAAGATAATCCGAGCAACCCTGATCCCCAAAAGCCAATTCGTTTCGGCGCGGCAACAACGGACGAAATGGCGCTCGGCTGGATGTACTATACTTTCGAAGGCGATGATGCGGTCGGCACCGACTAATCAGAGATCAAACCATTTGCTAGAAGGGGTGTTCGTCCTAGGACGAACACCCCTTTTCTATATTCGCGGACCTACAAGCCGTCAAGCGATTTACGGGAGGAACCTTCACATGAAATTCGAAACGATCGAATATAGTGTTTCCGATCATGTCGCGACCATTTCGCTTAACCGTCCCGAAGTCCGAAACGCGATGAATTACCGAAGTTTTAAAGATCTCAACGACGCGTTCGTAACCGCTCAGGCGAATACCGAAGTACGCTGCATCGTCCTAACAGGTGCGGACCCCTCATTTTGCAGCGGCGATGACATGAAGCAAATCATGGAAAAAGAGGCCGGCCAGGCCAGCGAACAAAAGGCACTCGCAGCTCGGCCACGAACCGTCGACGCGACGTTCACGATTCTAGATTGTGAAGTCCCGGTAATCGCTGCAGTGAACGGCGCGGCGGTGGGCTGGGGAATGGAGTTAGCGCTGTTCTGTGACATACGATTAGCATCTGACCGCGCGAAATTCGCCGAGTTGTTCGTGAAACGTGGGCTTATCTCCGATGTTGGCGGACTTCATCGGCTGCCCAACATCGTCGGGCCATCGAACGCCGCTCGACTATTGTTCACTGGAGATGTCATCGATGCCAACGAAGCGCACGATATTGGTTTGGTGTCCGAGGTCTATCCGCACGAGCGATTGATGGAAGAGGCGATGGCTCTGGCCGCTCGAATCGCCGCCAATGCGCCACTCGCGATACGCCATATCAAAGAAGGCCTGCGACGTGCGCGACATGAGCCAATTGAGGAATTGGCGAGCTATTGCGCAGGATCCTGGGCCAAACTTCGGCAGACCGACGACCACCTAGAGGGCATTCGGAGCTTCACCGAGAAACGTGCCGCCGAATTTCACGGTAAATGATGCCCCGCGAATTTGGTCTTAACTCGCGGGCGGGAGTACCCCGCTGATTGCTGCAATGAGATCTTCCGCGAGGTACGGTTTTGGGAGAAACCCAGAAACGCCTATGCCCTCGGTGCGTTCGGATACTTCGGTCTCGCTATATCCGCTCGAAAGAAGAATCGGCAAATCGGGGCGAAGCGCTCGCAAGCTTTCCATGACCTGTTCGCCGTTTACGTCCGGCATTTTCATGTCCAAGACAACAGCATCAATCGAGTCTGTACTTTCCCTGACGATATCGATTGCGGTCTGCCCAGTCTCCGCCGTCACGACATCGAACTGTGCGCGTTCAAGAATCGCTTGAGCGACGGCGCGCACGGCCGGTTCATCATCGACTACGAGAATTGTGCCGCCATTCGATTGCGTATGGGTAGCGATTATCGTTTTGGTATTAGAATCCAGATGATCAGCAGGCTGTGCAGGCAATAGGACCCGAATTGTCGTCCCGTAATTCTCTTTCGACGTGACGGCCATTGCGCCATGATGTCCACGAACAATGCCAAGAACCGCAGCCATGCCTAATCCGGTTCCGTCTGACTTTGTGGTATAGAATGGATCGAATAACCGTTCCATGGTTTCAGTCGTCATGCCTGTTCCATTGTCTTCTACTTCCAAATAAGCATAAAGGCCATCTTCGATCTGATCGCCGTTCACATGTTTCAGTCGGCTTGCTTGGTCTAGATTCACCGTCCCAGTCCGAATGACCACCTTGCCACCCTTCGGCTGCACGGTGTCGTATGCGTTAGAAACGAGATTCATAATGACTTGGCGAAGTTGTGTCGAATCTACCTGGAGCGTATGAGGTGAGGAATCTAGTTCGTAGTAGATTCGGACGCTATCTGGAATGGAAATCTCCGCAAGCTTGCGCGTTTCGTCGAGAAACGTTGAGAGATTCGTCGGAGCAATAACGAATCGGCCTTTTCCAGAGTATGCAAGCAACTGCTGACATAGCCCAGCGGCATGTTGCGACGCTTCGAGAATCTGTTGCAAATGATCCCCAACGAGAGAAGTGTCGTCCGTATTGGCTCGTGCAAGGTCTGCGCGGCCCATAATGGCTACTAACAAGTTGTTGAAGTCATGCGCCACGCCCCCGGCAAGCAGGCCAAGGCTTTCGAGCTTTTGCGATTGGAGCATATTCCGTTCGAATTCGATTCGCTCCGATTCCCGCTTTTTCCGTTCGGTAACGTCCGAACTACTGACCGTGAAACCAATCACCTCGCTGTTCTCGATGATCGGTGCGACACGACTCTCGAAAAAACTGATGCTGCCGTCAATCGACGAGATATAGCGAGTTTCGAATAAATCGGGCTGCATGGTCTTGCGCACGCGCTCATAGCACGCGATGGTCGATTCGTATTCATCCGGCGGCACATATTGCATGATGTCGGATCCCGTGACTTCCTCGACGCTCAGATCGGTTACCGTACGGTTGATGAATTGTACGCGGTAATCTAGGTCGATCATCATCACGAAATCGGGTGTGGTGTCGAGAATCGATTGACGAATAGCTTCTGCTTGCCGCAACTGCGCTTCGGCTCTGACCCGATCTTCGATATTGCGCGCGATGACCACCCGCGTCGTGCGCCCTCGCATGTCGAATTGTCCCGTCGACATTTCTACCGTGATGCCCTGCCCGTTCGCATGCCAGAGCCGTTCTCGGTGATCGATCGATTCTGGAACCTCGCCACCAGGGGGCCGGGACAACATATCAAAATCCGCACCCACCAACTCATTACGTGCAAAACCGAAAGCGGAAACGGCCGCTTCGTTCGCCTCGACAATAATGGCTCGCTCATTGACTACGAAAATGGCGTCGGCGGCGTTTTCGAGAAACGCCCTAAATCGTTGCTCGTTTTCCGCTGCGTGGCGCACAAGCTGCGCGTGACGGCGTGTCACAAAGCGGACGGCTTCACATGCGACAATTGTCGAGATCAAGATCGCGAT
>JAJDAB010000621.1 GCA_029262095.1 Candidatus Hydrogenedentota bacterium | reverse complement strand
CGCGGGATCCATCGGAGTTTGTGGTGTACCGGTCAGAGCCGCCGCATTTGGTGCATGTCCTGCGCGTTCATCTGGCCGGCGTCAACTACGCCCGGCAACAAACTGTAATCGAAGTGATGGACGACGCGTACGACTTTCGTGGAATCGGAATCGACGCGGGTAATAACGGCCGCGCCGTTGCGCATAACCTGATGGCATTGGGCGAATCATGGTGCGAAAAAGTTCGTGCATTCGAGTTTGGCGCATCCGTCGAACTCGAACCATTGCCCGACGGACAACCCGACCGGCGTCCAGCGAAACAGTTCATGACGGAACTGCTCGAACGGCGGTTGGCGGAAAGAACGCTGGTGTTGCCGCGCGACGCTGAGCGCGAAGGACAGTACGCGTCGCAGACCTATTCCATTGGCCTGACGGGACGAGTGCAGTACAGCAAGGGCAACGACCACATTATCGACGCGGACCGTTGTGCGGTATTGCGGCATCACTTGGATACCGTCGAACATGAGATGGACTACGGTCTTGACCCGCGTATGGAAGGGTTTCGTGTCGATCGGGACGGATGATCTGAGTTGGGTGTGTATGGCGAAACGGCGACTCTCAACACCATTCGTCGTTCCCGCGAGGCGGGAATCCAGGCGCTTTGTCGGATCTCACTGGGTCCCCGCCTGCGCGGGGATGACGGTTCTCTAGTGGGATGCCGCTATTCCTCGTCGACACCCAGTGCCTTCTCCGTTTCCTTGCGAATCTTCTTGTTCTCTCTCGGCACGAATACGGTGTTGGCGTGGGCGACGTTTCCGTCGCGACCTATGATAATCATCGTTGGAAACCCGCGAAAGCCTTCCAAGGTCGTGAATACTTCCGGAACGCCGCCGATTTCGCGGCCGTCAAGTAACAGGTAGTTGATGCCCTGTTCTTCCTCGAATTCACGTAGGGCCTTGCGGCGCGCTTCGGTGTCCTCGGTCTCCTCTTCGAATGCGACGCCTAGGACGACGAGTCCTTCATTCCCGTATTCGTCTTGAAGCTCGATGAGTTTCGGGACCGAATCCCGACAAGGCGGACACCATGTACCCCAAATGTCAACGAGTACGACCTTGTCCTTGAATCGTTCATCTTCGTGTGTGACGAGATTGCCGTCGAGGTCGGGCGCGGCAAATTCGAGTACTTCGCCGTCGATCGTTGGCTCGATGTCTTTGGCTGCGCAACTCGAGAACCCGATGAATGCGGAAAGGGTCATCGCTATGGCGAGTAGGTGTGGATTAACTTTTGGCTTGATCGTTGACATGGTCAAGTCCTTTGCGCTTGCGCGGTTGTAGGCGGGTTCCATCCGGCCCAACACCGGATGAGCTGAAGGACGATGAGTCCGTAAACGACGCTGAAGAACGGGCCGGGATCGACATACCCCGCTACGCCGGAATTCTCGGGAAATGTGATGGTATTGAGGGTGAGCCCCGTGGCCGCGACGGCCATCGCGGGAATCGCGAACCACCACCCGAACCTGGGGTGCCGGATTAGGGCCAATCCCAATAGAAATGTACCGGACGATATGAAGATGTCGAACGCCATATCGAGGCCAAGCTGCGTTGAGTCCACGCCAAGGAATCGTGTTCGAATCTCCGCACGCGCTTCATCCGCTTCGACCGCAGACATCTCTTCGCGGAATGAGTGGCGTATGGAACCTTGCATCGTCGCCATCATGGTGAATGCAATGCCGGCGGCGATCAGGAATATCGTGGCCATTTGAAGCGCGATCGATTCACACTCGGCCTTGAGGTAGTGGTATATCGCGAACACGGACGCCATGAGCAACGGGCCGAACGCGAAGAAGAGGTTGTAGTCGATGCGGAACGGTAGTGGCACCATCGTGGAGAGGGTGTAACAGATGGACGCCAGTATGCCGCATATCACGGCAATGCGAAGCCAAATTTTTAGCTGCGGTGAAGTATCGGAATCAGTCATGGGGATGGGTCTCCTTGTTTTGTTGCTGATCTTCGGCCGTACCTAGGCCGTGTTGAGCGATATCTTGTTGGCGCGCACGAAGAAATAAGTACGCGTGAAGAAAGTTTCCCGCGTCTTGGAACTGGGCGCTGATCTGTGCGGCCGTATTTTGATCCGCGTGTTGCGTGACGCGATTTCGTAGGTCCATTTCGATCGCGCTGACTTGGCGTATGAGGTCGCCGATGGGCGCAAGTTCTTCCATCCGAAACCCGAACGGCGCGGCAATGGATGCCAACATTGTGGCGACACGAAGGTCTAACTCATCGAACATCGGAGTTGGTGTGCCCGGAGCCGGCACAATGAGGCCGACGTCCACCGCGTCGCGCAGCAGATTCGCGCTGGCGCCACTTGTTTCGGCCAACTCTTCGAAGGTGAACGGTCCGCGCCGTTCGCTTCCGGCGGCCAAGCCGCCGACCACCGTCTTTTGCAGGAGGATGGCGACGTCCGGTTCGACGCCTTGGTCGATTAGTTCGAGGACTCGGCGAATCGCAGCGAAGGGCAGCGGTCCCATTTCGGGTGTTCGGAGCCGTTTCAGGATGTCGAGCCGTTCGAGGTGAGCCTCGGTATAGATCGCTGAATTCTTGGACGGGCTGATCGGTCTCGGAAGCAGACCCTCCTTTAGGTAGTAGTGGATTGTCGTCTTGGGCAGTCCGGATTTTTCGACGAGTTCTCGCATTCTCATCGTGAGATCTCTCGTGAATTGCCCGGGTTATTATGCGGAGTGTGGAGTCGCACAACACATAAGATGGTGGCGCGGCAGGAAAGGTTTACGTCTTTCGACCGGAATTCTCGAAAGGTATTGTCGGCGGGAGGTGAATTCCGCGTAGCTCCCGATTGCATCGGGAGTTATGCATTCCCACGCTGAGCGTGGGAATGAGAAATCGGACGGGCTTTAGAAACGTTTGAGCTTGGTCTTGAAGCACTCTTCGCCCACGGCTTCGGTGGTGACTTTGCCTGGGATGATGCCGCCGCATTCTTCGCCGACGGCTAGGGTTGTGGCTTCGGCCTGGGCGAGTTGAGGAAGTTCGAGTTCCTCGATAAAGAGTTTGGGTTTGCTAATTTCGTTGTTTCGCTTGGGCATGGCGCGTCGCTCCTTCGTCTCGTCCCTAGTAGCGTCAATCAGTATACTCTCCGTTCCAGAAAATGTAACGAGTTTTATCCCCGAATCAATGAGTTCTCCCCTCAAATTACGCAGTCTAGGTTGGATCTTGCTGGCCTATGTAGTGGCGCTTGCTGCCGCGCTGGCCGCGGGTTATGCCGTGCGCGGACAGCACCCGATCGTCGTGGCGGCGGTGGCGGACATCGCGGGTACTGTCGTCATTTTCGTATTCAGCATGTTGTTCAACAACTCTAGCTTCTACGATGCGTACTGGAGTGTTGCCCCGATCGTTATAGGCGGATTTTGGGTATGGGCCGCGCGCGATCATGATCCCAATACGGTTCGGCAGATCTTGATCCTGGGTCTGGTGATGTTGTGGGGCATAAGGCTGACGTTCAATTGGACGCGCGGTTGGACGAGTCTTGGCCATGAAGACTGGCGATACGTCGACCTACGTGCAAAGCATGGGCGCGCTTATTGGCTCGTAAGTTTTGGCGGCGTACACTTTTTCCCAACCGTGTTGGTCTTTCTCGGATGCCTTCCTTTGTATGTGGCAATCAGTGATAGTGCGCAACCGATTGGCATCATCGACGTCATCGCAGCCTGTGTCACGGGATTCGCGATTTGGCTTGAGGCCACGTCTGACAAACAGTTGCGCCGTTTCGTTCTCTCGAATCCATCTCAAGGGGCGATGCTCGAATCGGGACTCTGGGCATACTCGCGACATCCCAATTATTTGGGCGAGATTTCGTTTTGGTTCGGTGTGTTCCTTTTTGGACTGGCGGCAGGCCTTGAGAATTGGTGGACTGCCGTGGGATTTGTGTCGATGTTGTTGTTATTCATGTTCATCAGCATTCCGATGATCGAACAGCGCCACCTCAAGCGCCGACCCGCGTATGCGGAGTTGATGGAACGGATTCCGATGCTCTTTCCGATTCGTATTTGGAAGATTCGCTAAAAACGTTTACAGCTTGTTGCACTTCACGAGGAGCGAATCGGTAATCGCTTCTTCTCGGAGATGGCTGATCGCCTGATAGCCAGGGTCCTGGATGAATGTCGTGAATGCTTTCTGATTCGGCCATTCGACGAAGAACACGAGGTCCGCGTCGAATTTTCCGATCATTGCTGATTCAACTTGGTAAGCGTCGCCTGCTTTGCCGCCATGTTTCGCGACGAACGGTGTCGCCGCCGCGATGTATTCCATGTACTTCGCCTGGCCGCCGTCTTCTTTGAACCACAGCACGTTGAGCATGGAGAACGACTCATCCGCTGACGTGTCTTGTGCTTGGACCGTTTGGGTGGCCAGGCCGGCCAGTGTGCTCGCGAATAGGCCGACGGCCAAAATCGAGGAAAAAATGATGCGTTTGGATGGTTTCATGGTCATTATCCTTCGTGGTTTGTGGGCTCTGAGTATAGCCATTGATTCGCCCATAGAACGCTACCATGTCAGTCCGGCTATGGGGTACGCTAGGTGATCCACTATGAAGGAGACTCAGTGATGGTACCGAACTCACATTTTACCCGGCGTACGCTGATGCAGGCTGCTGCGGGGCTGGCGGTCAGCGGATTGGCTCCGCGTGCGGTTTGGGCGCAAGAGCGCAAGGTCAAACCGGCGCCGGATATGCCGGAACCGAAATATATCGACACCAACGGCATTCGAATGGCTGTGTATGAGCAAGGCGAAGGTGTACCCGTTGTGTTGTGCCATGGATTTCCAGAACTTGCGTTTTCGTGGCGGCATCAGGTGAAGGGATTAAGTGAAGCCGGATTTCGCGCAATCGCGCCCGACCAGCGGGGGTATGGATTGACGGGCGGTCCCGAGGATGTGTCGACCTATGACTTAACGCATTTGTGCGATGACCTGGCCGGGATGCTGGACGCGCTGGAAATCGACAAAGCCGTTTTTTGCGGCCATGACTGGGGCGGTGGTGTCGTGTGGAGCATGGTCAGGCTGCACCCGGATCGGTGCCTCGGCGTTATTGGTGTGAATACGCCTTGTCAGCGGCCGCCGGGCATGCCTGCAGTGACGCCGTCCGAGCCGTCACTCATCGTGATGTCGCCGAACTATTATGTGAATCAGTTCCAGAAGCCGGGCCGTGCTGAAGCGGTACTCGAGAAGGATGTTCGCAAGACATTCAAGATGACGTTGACGCGCGGTGACATTTGGAACGTTGACAAGTTCAAAGAACTGCCCGCGGACTCGCCAGAGCGGCAGTTGAATTTGCTCGCCATGCTTGAGCGCGACACCTTTCGCGGTGAAGCATTCCTACCGGAGGAGGTCTTCGACTACTTCGTCGAGACGTTTGAAGTGACGGGATTCACGGGTGGCTTGAATTGGTATCGCAACATCGGCCGCATGGGACAGGTCTTTGCTGATGCGAAGTGGGAAATCGATGTGCCGTGTCTTTATGTTGGCGCGGAGCACGACGTGATTCTACGTCCCTCTTCTGCTGATGGAATGGAAGACTTCATTGAAGACCTCGAAAAATACACGGTAAAAGACTGCGGCCATTGGACGCAGCAGGAAAAGCCCGAAGAGTTGAATCGGGTGATGATCGATTGGTTAAAACGTAAGGTTAGTGTCTAAACGGTGAGTGGGTTAAAGTCCCAACAATCAACGGGAGAGAATGTCATGAAGCACGTAAAGCAAATTTCAAAATCCTTAGCAACGTCGATACCGAAAACGGCGGGCTCCGCGGATACGAGTAAGAAATGCGTCAAATTTGGAAAGTGCCAATCTACCTGTTAGTCCAACAGATATTCAGTACGCGGACTTACATTCTTTGATTGAAACCATGTGTGGGCGCAAGTACGTGCGCCCACACATAGGGATTCTATTCACTTATCGTCCATCGGAGAACGGATGTGAAATACGGAGTGAAGCTTTTATTCATTGTCGTGCTGGTCATTTCGTCTAGCGGATGTCCGGCCAATTTGGCGATTACCTATGGCCTTTGGATCTTCTCGCTCTCGAATTCGCCGGGTTCGACCAGTTCGATTGCGCTGGTGCAAAACGGACTGACCGTTCATCCACTCATTACCGACCCGGGCGTGGAAGCGCTCTTCTCTGGAACCGTGACTTGGCAACAATCCGGATCGGCGATCACGTTGAATCAAGATGGCAACTTGGCTGACTTTGTATACACCGGAACGGTTCAATCGCCTACTTCGATGAATGGGACTTTTAGCGAAGTGGGCAATGCTTCGAACTCGGGCACGTGGACGGCAGAGTTTGGACCGGAGAATTAGCGCGATCGAAGGCGAATTGTCGGTGTAAGGAGGAAGGCGTAGGTGATAAAAAGTAGTTTGGTCAAACTAATGATTGTGGTCTCGTTGGTTTTGCCGCTGAGCGGTTGCCCGGGAAACGCGGGAATCGCCTATGGCGTGTGGTTCTTTGTCACCCAGACGTCTCCGAGCTCCCCGTCATTCTTGAGTTCGCTGGTTATCTTGCAAAATGGATTCACGATGGCTCCGCCAGATGACTATCCAGGAGTCGCGCCGGATTTTCGAGGTGCCGTTGTATGGGAGCAGAATGGATCGAGGATTACGCTCACGCAAGATGTGGGTCCGATCGTCCTCATCTTTTCCGGCACCGTGCAATCTCCCACTTCGATGAGCGGCAGGTTCGAAGAGGTTGGTCATGTTTCAAATTCGGGAATATGGTCGGCAACGTTGGATTCAGAGTCTTGAATCGTTTGACGAGCAGGAATTTCATGGAGGAAATAGTGGATGTATAGATATGCAATTAAGGCTTTTGTTGTCGTTGCAATGGCTCTACCAATGATGAGTTGTCCTTCGGGTGCGGTTGCTATCGTGCTGGATGTTTGGGTATTCACGGTTTCGACGACGGGCGGCGGTAATGATGTCGCAGGCTTGTCATTACTTCCCGGCGGCCAGACGGCGACGCCCAATCCGATGCCGGCCGGAGCCACAGACGAGTTCTCCGGTACGTTGACGTGGACGCAAACCGGTTCAACATTCTCGATGTCGCAAGTCATTGGCGTTAACAATGAAATTGGGTACACCGGAACGGTCCAATCTAGTACTTCGATGAGTGGGACGTGGTCGCGTACTGCGGGCGGAGTCGGGTCAGGGACCTGGAGTGCAATGTTGGCGCAATAGACTAAGCGCATTTGAGTTGGAGGTGCTGATGAATCCTTGCCGTTTTTGTTCAATGTTGTGCCTGGGCCTGGTGTTGTTGGCTGTGTCTGGATGCCCGGCTGGCCCAAACTTCGTTCTTGGACTGTGGCTGTTTTCTATATCGGGCACACCGGGTTTCACGGGCACGGCATTCTTGCCGAACGGCGAAATTGACGAATTCGATTCGATGAACAAGCCGCCGGGTGCCATTGGCGTATTCAGCGGGGAGCTGACTTGGTAGCAAAACGGGAACAACCTCAACGTGTCACAGGACAACAATGGGAACGGTCGCATCTACGGGGAATACTTGAGAACACTACGTATATGACCGGCACTTGGACCGACATTAACAATGCAAACCTTACCGGAACCTTCGTGGCGTCGAAGGCGCCATCGAATTAGTTGGTAGCGCTGGGCGGAGAATTAAGATATCTTCTGAAATAGCGTGCGAGTTTTTGTGTCCGCAATGCAATTATCGCTTTGACGATAACCCACTCATAAGGAGCACATTCCATGGCAAGTAACCGAGGTGTCGCTTACATTAAGCCCGGCGTGGTTGAAATTCAGAGTATCGATTATCCGGAACTTGCGCTGGGCAATCGGAAGTGTAATCACGGAGTGATTCTCAAGATAGTTTCGACAAACATTTGCGGCAGCGACCAGCACATGGTTCGAGGGCGCACCACCGCGCCCGAGGGGCTGATTCTCGGACACGAGATTACGGGCGAAGTCGTTGAAGCCGGTTCGGACGTCGAGTTTCTTAGTGCGGGCGATATCGTTTCCGTGCCTTTCAACATCGCTTGTGGCCGGTGCCGTAATTGCAAAGAGGGCAAGACCGGTATTTGCTTAGCCGTAAATCCTGCGCGGCCGGGCGCGGCGTATGGGTACGTCGACATGGGCGGCTGGGTCGGCGGGCAAGCGGAATACGTCATGGTGCCTTATGCGGACTTCAATCTGTTGAAGTTTCCGGACAAAGATCAGGCGATGGCGAAGATTAAAGATTTGACGTTGCTCTCAGACATTTTCCCGACGGGGTACCATGGAGCCGTCACGGCGGGCGTTGGCCCTGGCTCTACTGTGTACGTTGCGGGTGCCGGTCCTGTTGGGTTGGCCAGTGCGGCTTCGTGTCATCTGCTGGGCGCGGCGTGTGTGATCGTCGGTGATCTCATTGGCGAGCGGTTGGATCAGGCCAAGAGTTTTGGCTGCGAGGTGGTCGACCTCAAAAAAGACGCGACGCTTGCAGAACAGATCGATCAGATCGTGGGCGAGCCTGAAGTGGATGCCGCGGTAGACTGTGTTGGATTTGAAGCGCGGGGCCACGGTTGCGATCACGGTACGGAACATCCTGCCACCGTGCTTAACGCGGCGATGGAAGTCACACGGGCGGGCGGCGCAATTGGTATTCCCGGTCTCTATGTCACGGGAGACCCGGGCGCGATTGATGAGAACGCTAAGATCGGAATGCTGGGCATACGCATCGGACTTGGTTGGGCGAAGTCGCATTGCATGACCACCGGCCAATGCCCGGTTATGAAGTATCACCGTCAACTGATGCAGTGCATCCTCCACGACAAGATTCAGATCGCGGACGCGGTCAATGTCACGACGATTTCGCTGGACGACGCGCCGGGCGGATACAAGGACTTTGATAAAGGCGCGGCGAAGAAGTACGTCATCGATCCGCATGGCATGGTCGCTGTGTAAGGCGTACGCCGTTGCGAATGCTCCTGTCGATATTGTTGATTTCGTGGAATTGCGCGTTTGTTGTTGACGCGCAATCCGTCGGTGGCCTCGCTGCGCTTGAGAAATCCGGCGTTGAGGGACCGGTTATCGTCGCGGACCTTGTGCAGTTCAAGCCGGGGGGTGAGGCGCGATACGATCAGTACGATGCGATCGCTGAGGCGAAAGTGTTGAGCCTCGGGGGCGAGTATGTTTTTCGTGGATTGGCGATAACGATTCCAGGTATCGAGCGCAAGTGGGATCGCCTCACACTTAGAAAGTACCCAAGCGTCCAAGCGGTGAGCGAAATGGGGAGTAGTAAAGAATATCGGGGCGCGTTTCCGCATCGTATGGCCGGGGTATCGGCGTCGTTCGTGTACGCGTTTTCGGGCGAGTTACCGGTTCTATTCGGTAACGATGCGCGCGATCCGATGGGCCCGGTTGCTCCCCCTTCATCAGATGACGCGGTGTACATGTTGAACTTGCTGCGGTTTAAAGAAGACGGTGGTGAAACGAAGTATTATCGCGAGTACGGCGCGCGTGTAATGCCGATGATTACCGCGCGTAACGGCGGTGCAGAACTCAATCTCAAGGGAATTGGCGGGGTAATCGCCAATGAAGAAATCGACCGATTGATTTTCGTGCGCTATCCGTCGGCCGAAGCGTTTCGCGAAATGATAACCAGCGAAGCGTATCAAGCCGTCGCGCATCTGCGCACCGAAAGCATCGAGATCGGCCTCCTCTTCCCGTTCACATTCAAGGCCGACCACTAATTTCCGCTATCGAGTTTCGCGGTCGGCAGAGATTCTTCTTGCCGAAGTAAGACCTCAAGCAATCGAAAGATTCATGGTTGAACTCTGAAAATAGGCCTTGTTTGTTGGTGAATGATTATAATATTATGCTTATCATATAATGGAATCATCGATGCTAACTGTCATGTCTGAGGGTGAAAACAGTGAGATATACGCCAGAGCACAAACGTGAGACAGAACGTCGAATCGTTGAGCACGCAGGATCGCTCATGCGCCGGAAGGGATTCGCAAATACCAGTTTGCAGAGCCTCATGGGGGAGGCGAAACTCACGGTCGGTGGTTTCTACAATCACTTCAAGGACAAGCAGGCACTCCTAAGACGCATATTACGAACAGACGCAACGCGAGCTAACCGTTATCTGTTCGAAGACCTGGATCACTTGAGAGGCCGCGCGTTTGCGTCGGCTCTGATGGACCGATACTTGAGCACGGAACATCGCGACAACGTTGACGAGGCATGTGATGTGCCGTTACTGAGCGCGGATGTCTCGCGCATGGACGACGAAACTAAGCAGGTCTATCAAGACTACGTTGTCAGCGTCGCGAATAGTATCGCGGATCGCTTGGAAGAGGACGGCGCTTCGGAAACGCAACGCGCGTACGAGATCATGGCAAAGATGGTAGGCGCGATGGTCATCGCACGGGCGGTTAAAGACCGAGACCTGTCGGACGAGATAATGGAAGCGTGTAAACAAGGAACCCGGGAGCGAGGCGCCTAGGCCTCCAGCGCGCTCGTACTTCCCGGTATGGCGCGACGTCGAAGTATGCAGAATCCCATGCCCACCATAATCGGATCGATCATTCGCCATCATGTTCTTGCGAACATTCTGATGGTGATCATCTTGTTCGCAGGGTTTATGGCCTCGAATGCGATGCTTCGCGAAGCGTTTCCCGAAATCGAACCGAATGCTTTTTTCGTAACGGTCATCTATCCCGGTGCAAATGTCGAAGAAGTTGAAGAAGGTGTATCGCGCAAAATAGAAGAGGCCATTGACGGTCTGGAAGGTGTTAAGCGGTACGCGACGTTTTCAGCGGAGAACCTCGGTACGGCTCAGATCGACATAGAAGACCGGTTCTCTATGTCTAAGGCCCGGGACCTCATCGAGAACGCGATCGCTTCGATTTCAACGTTCCCCCTTGCGGCGGAACGTCCGGTCGTCTCGGAAGCCGTGCTCCGGAGTGAAGTACTCGTCATCACACTCTCGGGAAAAATGGACGAACGGACCCGAAAAGAAATGGCGGAACGCATGCGCGATGATCTCCGCAGTCATCCCGCGATCTCTCAGATCGATATTTCGGGCGTGCGCGACTATGAAATTTTCATCGAGATATCCGAGGCGCGATTGCGGGAATACGGCCTGTCTTTCGACCAGATCACAGATGTGGTTCGCCGCGGGAGCGTGAATCTTGCGGGCGGCGTCTTGAGAACCAAGCGCGAGCAGATAAACATTCGTACGAGCGGCCGTAAATACAGCGGCGATGAACTTGGCAATATCGTTGTTCTCTCAGCGGCTGACGGTGAAGCCGTAAAGCTAAATGAAATCGCCACGATTCGGGATGGGTTTACGGACGATCCGGTCATCGCGAAATTCGATGGCGATCCGGCCGTAATGATTCGGCTCCTGAAGACGCCGGGCGAAGACACGATTGCGATCGCGAAAGCTGGATATGAGTACGTCGCCCGCAAGTCTCAGACATTGCCGCCCGGAATTCATCTTACGGCATGGGCCGACGGATCGTTGGTGATTCAAGATCGCCTAGCCATCACATTTCGCAACGGGATGTTGGGTCTGTGTTTCGTCGTTGCGAGTCTCTGGTTCTTCTTGAATTCGCGTCTTAGTTTTTGGGTCGCGATGGGAATCCCCATTTCGTTGTCCGGATCGCTCTTTATTATGTGGTTGTCCGGCATCACCCTGAACAGTGTGACGTTGTTCGGTCTGGTTATGGTGACCGGAATTGTGGTGGACGACGCGATTGTCGTCGGGGAAGCGATCTTGCTTCGGCGAACGATGGGTGACGGTCCGCTACGTGCCGCCGCGAATGGTGTCATGGAAGTAGGCCTTCCTGTGATTGCGGCGGTGTGTACGACCATCGTTGCGTTTGCGCCAATGGGGTTTGTGTCTGGTGTGATGGGCCAGTTCATGGGCGCAATGGCCGTGGGCGTCATTGCTGCATTGGCCGTCTCATTGGTCGAGGCGCTCTTCATTTTGCCCGCCCATCTGCAGAGTTTGCGGATGCCGGAAACGGATGCCGAAATCGGCCCGTTGGCTCGCATCGGACGACGGTGCCGCAGTCTGATTAACTCCGCTCTGGATAGAATCATCGATGGTTGGTATCCGCCTGTGATCCGCACGGCTTTGCGGTATCGCTATGTAACGCTCTGTTGCGGCATTGCGATAATTCTCATGACGCTTGGCCTTGGTTCGGGAGGCCACATCAAGTTTACGCCGTTTCCAGACTTTGACGAGAATCAAATACGAGCAACAATCGAATTTCCCTTTGGAACGTCAGCCACTCAGACGGCCGAGGCGATCAAAGAAACCGAGCGCGGTCTGCGCGAATTCATTGCAGTTGCAGAGAAAGAGCACGGCGAAAACCTCGTCGAACATGTCTACAGTATCGTTGGGCAATCGGACAGTGCGAGTGCTGTCGGTACGCATACCGGCTTCATCCGTTTGCAGCTTCGTCATAGCAATACGCGCCAGATTCATTCTCAAGACATTCTTGCGGGTTGGCAACAGACGGTCGGCGATATTCCGGGCGCGCTCAGTCAATCGTTTTCAACCGTTGAAGGTGGGCCGGGCGGTAAACCGATTGAGTTTTGGCTGCAAGGTGGCAACACCAGCCATCTCCAGGCGTTGTCGCAAAAGATTCGCGAACGCCTCCAAGCTTATGAGGGGGTGTACCAGATTGAAGATAGTTTTCGCCCGGGTAAGCAGGAAGTCGTGCTAGACCTCAAGCCGGAAGCCCGTAATCTGGGGCTTACGCTTGATGAGTTGGCGAACCAAGTGTACGCGGGTTTTTATGGCCTTGAGGCTGATCGTATACAACGCGGCCGCGACGACGTACGCATCAAGATTCGCTACTCCGAGGACGAGCGATCCGCTATGGCGAAGCTTGGCCTGGTCCGAATTCGGACGGCGAACGGCGATGAAGTTCCTTTGAACTCGGTGGCCGTGGTCGAGCTTGGCGCCGGTCCCGCTGTTATCGAACGGGCGGATAGTCAGCGGCGAATAGCGGTCTCGGCGGAGGTCGATGAGAGCCGTACGAATGCGCAGGACATACTGAATGATCTCCGGGCCAATTTCTTGCCGGAAGTTATGAAGTTTTATCCTAACGTCACGCTCTCCTTTGAAGGCGCTGAACAAGACGTGCGTGAATCCTTTCAGTCGTTGCTCTCGCTATACCCGTTGGCGATGCTTGGTATTTTCGTGATCATCGCGACGATTTTTCGTTCTTATCTCCAGCCCATAATTATCATGTTCACCGTGCCGTTCGGTCTAATCGGCGCGATCGTCGCGCATGTACTGCTCGGTTGGCAGGTTTCGATGTTTTCCGTCTTTGGGATGATGGCGCTTACCGGAGTGGTCGTGAATGATGCGATTGTTTTTATCGAGGCGGTGAACGATCAACTCGCCAAACGTGTGCCGGTGTTCAAGGCGATCGAGCAGGGCGGCCGAAGACGATTCCGCGCGATTCTACTGACTAGTTTGAGCACCATTGGCGCACTGATTCCCATCATTGTTGAAGACGATTTATCGTCCCAGCCGCTTAACCCGATGGCGCTTTCGGTTGCTGCAGGTGTGGCCTGCGCGACGGTTCTCACACTGATTTACATTCCCTGCCTGATCGCGATTCTTAATGATTTCCGATGCATCGCGTTTTTCGTGCGTCATCAGCGTTGGCCCGACCGGGAGGATGTGGAGCCGGCTCGGTTACGCGGTGAGAGCATATTCCCGGAAGACGCTTCCCAAGCGTCTTAGTAACGCCTTGATAACTAAATAAATATTCAGTATTATTCTCAGTGCTGCGTTCATGAATGCACCGGGAAGAATGCTGTGGATCGGAAGGCGTGTGTTGATATCAAGGCGTTGCCGTTGCAGTTGTTGTTGCGGCGGAATGCGGGTTGGTCGGCGGAGCCGGTGGGCTTGATCGTGCGAATGAACTCGCGCTGGATGACGTTGAACCGGATGCCGGGCTCACGCCGCTGAACGCGCTTGAGGTCATCGACTGGGATTACGCGTTCACCTCACACAGTGCGCGCGGACATCCACTTGCACCGCTGCGCGAGGAACTGGGTAAACAACGACTACCCGATGCCGCGACCATCCGCACGCTCCGGAATGGTTCGCGCCCGCGTTACGCGGGTCTGGTCATCTGTCGTCAACGTCCAGGCACGGCGAAAGGCGTGGTCCATCTCGTCGCGGAGAAATTATGGGCGCCCGACATCCACATCGCCCCCAGTGAGACGAAGAGTAGGGATTTCACTAAATCAGAAGGAACCTCGTCTAGAAAAAATAGCGTGGTAGGATGCGTGAAAAGCTCTGAGGTTATGCCCTGATGTCCGCATTAGAGTGGAAAGGTGTGCATAACTAGCCGTTACCATTGGGATCAATTCAGATGTGGCCATTTAGACAAGACAGCACGTCCAATCTCTTCTACATAAAGGAGATCGAAGAGCAGGTGACAGTAATGATAAACGAAGCAATAGAAAAGGGAGAAGTCCAAACCGACGAAATTGACGATTTCTACGAAGATACACTGATAAGAGCGAGGGATGCCGCCGCAAAGCCAGTAGTCAAGCAGTTGCACAGAACCGCGAAGAGCATGCACAGAAATCGCCAAAAAATTCGAAACGGCTTTGAACGCCGACTTGCAAAGAGATGGAGAAGAGCATTCGACCTATATGAGATAGTGCTGGAAGATGCCAAGGAGATTGGAGATCACTATGTCCATCGATTCGGTCGCGAGTGCACCGAGTCAAACGACTTAGTCTTCTACGTTGAAACTCGACTTCATGCCCGCTGTTGTCAGATCGGTTATGAAGTGCTCGCTCTATTACGAGCCGGGCTTGGAGATGGAGCACATGCGCGTTGGAGGTCGATGCACGAACTCGTGGTAGTTGCCCATTTCATTTCAAAGCATGGGCAGGACGTTGCTGAACGGTACTTACTTCACGACACCATAGAATCTTGGAAAATGGCCAAGAACGACAAAGAGCTTGGCGATACTTCCATTACAGAAGATGAATTTTCATGTCTCGATCTCGAAGTATCCCGCTTATGCGAGAGATTTGGTCAGAACTTCAAATCTCAATACGGATGGGCTGCTGATGCCATCAGAAAGCGCAAACCAAATTTTACCGAAATTGAGGAGTCTCTCGAAATGGAGGCTTTCCGACCGATGTACAAAATCGCTAGCCACAATGTTCATGCCGGCTCCAAAGGGATTACTTTTCGCCTTGGTTATTTTGGCGATCAATACCTACTTGCCGGTCCCAGTAATGCTGGATTGAGTGAAGCTGGGGCATCTGCCTGTTGGTCTTTGGTTCAGATAACGCAAGCCTTGTTGTCGGATAAAACGACGTTTATGGGGCTAGTTCTTGTAGAGATTCTGAGAGTCTTGGCGGAGGAAGCCGACAACGCTTTCGCCGAAGTTGAGGGACAAATTCAAAAGCTCGCAGAGGAGGAATTTAGCGAGAGGCAGTTATGAGGTCAGACTAGAATACAAGAAACTGTCATCCCAATCGGCGCTTTCGATGAAGCCGTTGTGGAATAGGCCGACCCGCAGGATTGGGTCGCTTCCAAATCATTTCGAATCCGATACACCTGCCAATTTCCGAATTGCGTCCCGCAATACTTCCTCCTGGCGCCATGGCAAGAAGTGACTCGCGCCTTTGAGCATGACGGTCTCAACAATGATGTCTGCTGGAATGTTCTCGGTCATGAACGAGACGTTGGCGACGGGCACGAGGCTGTCTTCATCCCCGTGGACGATGATAGTCGGTGCACGAATGCCGGAGAGCAGTAGTTGTAACTCGCGCAATTCCTTTTCAAGAGGGATTAGTTCGCGGTTGGAATTGCGGAGGACGCGCGGAAGGATTGCGCTGATTGGCCCGAAATCGCCGACGTGTTGAATGAAGTAGACGATCTCTAGGTCGGGGTCCAGCGACCCCGCCGCGATGACCAGTCCGCCGACTCGGTCCGGAAAATCGGCGGCTACGCGACACCCGATGGGTCCGCCCAGTGAATGCCCGACCAAGATTGGCCATCGACCATCGCGTTCCACTAGCAGCGGTTCAATTGCAGCGGCTTGGTCGGCCAAGGCGGGAACGGCGCTTTGTGGCGTCGATCCGCCAAATCCAGGCCGGTCGATGCTCACCATTTCGAGGCCGTCGACTGGGTCGCGAATAAATGCTGCGAAATCGGCCGCCTTGCCCGGTGTGCCATGGATGAAGATGACTCGTTGTGCCGATGGATCGCCGGACGCGAAATAGCGCGTGTCCCATCCATCGCGTACTGGGATGTGATCTGCAGTGAAGCCCTGAATCTCGGACTGCGACCAACGCGCGGCCATCCAATGTACGGTGCCAAGCGCGAGTAGAAACACAAGGACGGCAATCGAAGAAGTGGCGATGAGCACGCGCTTAATCCAGTACATGCTCGGCATGCACTAATTCGCCGCGTGCAGTTCGCAATGAAGCCGGACTACGTTCTCGTGCAATTTTTCCGCGATTTCATTGCGGGAAAGGCTGGCAGTGTCCAGGGGCTCTCCGAATCGAATCTCTGCTTCGATGCCGCGCAGTCCCATCAAGCGGAACAAGTGTGGCGCAAAAATGTGGTCCTTCCAATACGCGACGTCTTCGGCGATGTTGACGTGTTCATCGTTCGACCGCCAACGAATCGCTGCGGGGATAATTGGTGCGTCCGTATCAATCGCGGGCTGCAACAGTGAGGCGTGAAACGGGAGCACCGAATCGCCGCCGCTCGAGGTGCCTTCGAGAAACACACATATGGAGTGGTGTGCGCGCAGTCGATCGACGATCGATTCGAGGGTTTGTTTGAAAGACTTCGTTGACCGCGATCGTGCGAGAGCGATTTGGCGCGATTGACGGAACATGTGTCCGATGATGGGCCAGGTGGCCACTTCGGACTTGGATACAAAAAAGGTTGGTATGCGACCGCCAATCGCGAAGATGTCGGCATACCCCATGTGATTGGGCGCGATGAGTGAACCGGGCGCGGGCGTCGGGCCGCTGATCGTTACGTGCACGCCGACGAGCCGCGTGTATTGCAGCAGCGACCAGCCCGCCCAGGCTGCGCAGAGCTTCAACGTGGCGGCTTCGCTGCGGCGAGTGTAGTACATGAACGGCCACGCAATTGTGAGTCCGGTGCTCAACGCCAAAAACAACATCAGGGCGATACCTGCGCGAAGTCGATTCGACCGCGCACGTTGAGGCGAAACCGTGTCGCGCGCTATTTCAGTACGTCCAGCGATGATAGCGTAACCTCGCGACCGTCCATCATGATGAGGAAGTCGACGCATCCGAATTCAGTGTCGATGGACGGTTCCGAAATGACCTGGCAGCCGAGTCGCATATACGTGCGGAACAATTTTGGAAGCCGGAGCGCTTCCCCCAAATCTTCGGCGTACTCGCGATACGAATTGCCGCAAGAGAATGCTGCCCGTGTGGGCAAGGATAGATCGGGGTGGAGGTAACCCTTCTCACGAATGGTCTTCATCGCGCGCCAACCGTCATCGGGATC
>JAJDAB010000620.1 GCA_029262095.1 Candidatus Hydrogenedentota bacterium | reverse complement strand
ACCGAAAGCCGGGTCGCATGTACGCACCGATGTGATGCACATCGCGCGGGGCCATGCCGGCGGCTTCGAGGCAGAACTTCACCGCTTCGCGCGGTACGCCGCCGTGGTGTTTGTTTCGGGTGAGCCGCTCTTCGGCGACAGCAGCAACAAGCTGCCCATCGCACACCAGTGCGGCAGCCGAGTCGTGCGAGTATCCCCCGATCCCCAAAATGTTCATCATCAATCCGCGTGGCGGTCCGCGCATTGTAACGTCGAGAGGGCGCGGATGCTATACCGCCCACGATGGACATTCCATCTGCCGGAGTAGTGACGCATCGCCATCCAACCACACCACTTAGGAATCTCGCTCAACCGGATCGGTCGTTTCGCATAAGTGCCGGAAAGGCGGACGCTCGCCGTCGAAGCTCATCGGCAAGCCCATTAGTTTCATGGAGGGGTCACCTGTTTCCTGCGCCATGCCGATGGCTTCCGTTTGCGGATGCTCAAGCACCTGGTCGACGGATTGAATTGGCGCGTTTGGAACACCCGCCGCGTCCAGTTTTTCCGCCCAATATGCGCGTGGCTGTGTCGCCATAATCGGTTCAATGAGTGCGTTGATTTCATCACGCCGTTGCGCGCGTTCCGGACTCAACCGAAACCGTTCATCGTTTACCCATTCCGGATGACCAATGACTTCCGCGAAACTCTTGAACAACCGGTCGTTCGATGCCGCGACAATGAGATAATCGTCCGCGCACATGTAGGCTTGATACGGAACGATGCCGCGAATGCCTGTGCCCAAACGTTCCGGCACTTCTTTTGTCACTTGATAATCCGCCGCGTGCATCGACATCCAGGTCAACGATGTTTCGAATAACGACGTATCAACCACGCCACCCTTGCCGGTCGCATTGCGCCGGTACAAAGACGCAAGAATCCCCATCGCCGACCACATGCCGAGGCCCTTGTCCATCGACGACACGCCAACGCGCACCGGAGGCCGGCCCGGTTCGCCGGTGACGCTCATCAGTCCACCGAACGCCTGCATTAACGCATCGTAACCCGGCTTGTCCTTCAACGGTCCTTCCGAACCGAACGCACGCATGTTGCAATAAATGATGCGCGGATTCTCCGAGATGATATCGTCCGCCGCAAGACCCAATCGATCCATCGCGCCCGGCCGCATGTTCTGCAACACGACATCCGCCTCATCAATGATCCGCGCCCGTAATTCGCGGACGACTTCAGGGTCCTTCAAGTCCACACGAATGGATTGCTTATTCCGGTTCAACGCATGAAAGAGCGTCGACGTACCATTCCAAAATGGCGGACCCCAATGCCGCGCATCATCCCCCTCAGGCCGCTCGACTTTGAGTACCTGCGCACCCATCTCGGCCAAAATCCACGCGCCAAACGGTCCAGCAACGCTACTGCCAAATTCGAATACCTTGATGCCGGATAGGGGTAAATCTTGCAATGCAAAGGACTTTCTATTGTTGAATATGGGAGGCGTACGCGCCTGTTTGAATATCCCTACTACTGTGCCAAAGCCCGGGAGACGGGTCAATGGCGGATTTGAAGAAGGTGAGACACCTGCTCACAATGGATGAACACAATTCCATCACAGCTCGGACCTTATCTGGAAGAGGTCACAGCAACACTAACATCAACGTCGCATAGGGATTCTTTCAATGGGGCTACCGCTGATTTTCGTATCGCTCTTCGTGCTGGCGCTCGTTCTCTTTACTTTAGTTAAGCGGCCAGCGGTTCGATTTATCGCGATAAGTACGATTGCGGCTTGCGTCCCGGTGCTTTTCTGGTTGTTTCATAATGAACTGAGATTGCCAGCGCCTCGCTTTCTTTCTTCGAGTGGCATGCTGAGCGAAGGGCGTCCATATCATGAGAAGATCGAATTCGATCTTGGCCGAGGCAGCTACGTCGTGTCAGCGCGATACGAGCTCCCTGGCGATGGAGAAGGCATCGAACTTACGCATGACTTCAGTTTGGGGCTCGCGGAGATGGGCAACATTCTGGACCAGACGGGTTCCAAAGTCTCGCTTAATCGTGGACTTACGATAGTTGAGCTGGGAGGATTTCGTGTCGACAAGACTCGGGATGAATTGGAGTTAGTTTTTTTCGTGCCAGCGCAACCCGAAACGAACGATCTACGAATTCAATTGCTCGTTGAACGAATGTAATCGAACGAATTGGATCGTCCCCACGATGTTTTTCAAACGATTATCTTGCTGAACTCCAGAAATTAGGTGCGGATGTCTATTGGACCAATAGCAGTAATCACGTTCATCGTCACGCTGATGATCGTGACCTCACTCCGGTCGCCCCGCTGGCGATCGATCGCAATTCTGGTTGCATGTTTGTCGTTTCCGGTACTTTTCCTATTAACGCTACTTACGACGATAATGCCTCCGATGGACGGTTTCGAGTCCGAATTCGTCTTAACCCCGGAAGACGCCTACGACAGAAACCTCGAAATGAATCTTGGCCGCGGGAGATATCTTGCGGTTTTAATGTATCCATTCGGTGGGGACTTTGAAGTGGATTTGCGCTATCAATTGCGATTGGATGGCTTCCTTGTGGACGAAAGCGACGGCGAGCAACATACCGTTCTAAAAGGCGGTTCCAACAATATGGTCCTCGGTCACGTCAAAATTGGCGATAGTCGTTCGGATGTAGATTTGAAAATTTATATTCGATCCCGCGAGGCGGATCAGCAATTACCCGTTGAGCTTGTAATCTCACGCCGCTGGTGAGGGTAGTCTTGCCAGATGCTTGTTATATTTCTAGACCAAGAATCCACTTGTGGGCTCACTGCGCGACCGTCCTCCGGCTGATGTCGCTCAGGCGTATGCGTTGCTGCAGTAATTGCGGGGCAAGCATAAGAGCCTCGTAGAATTCGAAGACGTAGGTCATCGTTGCGACGATGTGGCCAGGCGATGCTTCACCTCCCGTTGCAGCCAACAACAATGAAGCGACGAAAACGCCGATCAGGACAAACTCCAGTGCCGCGCTCATCCCGGCGTCTAGATCGGATAGTCGTACGGCACGGTTTCGAAACACGTTGAAGAAACGCCCCAACCGGTACGGACGAGCGCGATGGATTACGTCGACTTGATGTTCATAGGCATCATTCAAATTGCAGTTCGCACTTTGGAATGCGTCCTTTGAAATCGTATAAAGGACACCGAGTACCAGGAATGCGCCCAGGCACAACGCACTGATTCGTGGGTCTAGTACGCCGAGCATCACGATTGAGCCTAGGAGTGTGGACACCCCCATGAGTGCGGCGGGCAGGTCGTGTTCGAAGAAGTCGACCAACTCTCGGAGTAGCTCGACACGCGCCACAATCTGCGACTGAGATTTACCGGCTATTCGCTGCGACTGTACAAACTCGGAGACGACTTCGCTGTAGATACGTGAGTACACCCGCGTGTCGTACAAGCGCCGCGATACTCCGACAACAAAATGCGTTGCGAATGCCCCGACCAATACCCAAAGGTATGAGTACTGTCCCACCAGCAGGTCGTTAATGGTCTTCCCGATGAGGAACGGGTACAGCACTAGCAGGACGTTTTCCACGAGCAGCAACAACAACGTGCCGACGACGGCCGTTGTATATCGCTTGAACAGCCCCATAATTGTAAGTGGTTGCATCGATTTATTCCTTGAACTATCCATAAATCATTGCCAATAAATGATTTGCGACGATTCGCTCTTATTTATCATTCATTTGCATGCTTAAAAATATTATGATATAAAATATTTAGTAACGCAAATATAAGGAACCAGCGATGGCTGCAGGACTACGAGAACGCAAGAAGGCGCGCATTCGGGATCAAATCGTTGAGACGACAATAGATCTCATTCGCGAGCGCGGGTATAGCGCGACGACGGTGGACGAGATCACCCGGCGTGTCGAGATTACAACGCCGACGTTCTACAACTACTTCGCGGGCAAGGAAGGCGTGCTTGGTCACTATTACGTCCAGCATCTCGGCTCTTGGACAACGATCGTCGATGAACAAATGGACTCGAACGAACCGGCTGCGTCCAAACTCTCTGCACTCGTGTCCAACATGGCTAAAGGAATCTGTGGCGATGCGGAACTCTGGCGAGCGATCATCTTGCATGGCGACATCAACCCGGCCATCAACGTTTCGCAACGTGAAGCCGAACGGGAGGTTGAGGGTTCGATGCAATCCATCGTCGAGGATGCGCAGCGCGGAGGCGAATTCCGAAGTGACTACCCCGCCGATTTGTTGCAGGCGGTTTACGACGGTGCTTGTTATTCCATCATTTATGGCTGGGCGGCTGGCGAGGTTTCGGATGATGAACTGGAGCTGGCGCTCTTAGCTGCCTTGGATGTGTGTTTGACCGGTATGAACGCGAAATGTTCAGACCGGAAAAGTTAAGGAGAGATCGAATCATGTACAAGACTTTGGTTGGCGCGTTGATTCTATGCCTGGGCTCGCTGGGCACGGCTGCCGCAAACGAACTCGAATCGGACGTGGGCCGCGTGACGTACTTCAAGGACGTGGTGCCCATTCTTCAAGAACATTGCCAGGCGTGTCATCGGCCGAATGGCGCCAATTTAGGAGGCATGGTCGCGCCCATGTCGTTTACGACGTACGAAGAAACACGTCCCTGGGCTAGAGCCATCGCGCGTAAGACAGCGGCAAAAGAAATGCCACCGTGGCACGCTTCACCAGAACAACACGGCGAATTCGCCAATGAACGGACGATGACCGAGGACGAGATCGCCGTGTTCGCGAAATGGGCGCAGACCGGTGTCGCGAAAGGAAACGCTGCGGACGCGCCCGAACCGACTATGTGGTCAACCGGCGAAGGGTGGACGATCGGCGATCCGGACCTCATCATTCAGATGCCCGAACGCCATTTCGTGGACGACGATGTTGAAGACGAATACAAATACTTCTCGCATCAGTTGACCGAAGAACAGTTGCCGGAAGACCGTTGGTTGAAGGCGGTTGAATTTCGTTCTGGCAGCTCCGTTGTTCACCACATCATTTTAGATCCCTTGGGCGGGATCGCGCCGGGTTCGGATGCGTTGGTGTATCCCGAAGGCATGGGCCGCAAATTGCGCAAAGGCGCCAAATTGACATGGCAGATGCACTACCACAAAGAACCGGGATCCGGAACCGGCGTTTGGGATCAATCATCGGTTGCAGTAAAGTTTTATCCGAAGGACGTTGAGGTTGAACATCCTGTCATCGGTTCGTACCTGGGGCACTTGGCGTTTCGCATTCCCGCAGGCGACCCGAATTATTCCGTACAAGTGGACCATACGTTCAAGAGTCCGGCGAAGATTGTTGCGTTTTCACCCCACATGCACCTTCGCGGAAAATCGGCCAAGTATGAAGTCACGTATCCCGATGGCCGCCGCGAAGTCCTGCTGGAAGTACCGAAGTACGATTTCAATTGGCAAACCACGTATTGGTACGACGACGTGAAATTCATGCCGAAGGGATCCAAGCTCACGTTCACATCGACGTGGGACAACTCCGAGGACAACCCGTACAACCCCGATCCGACTGTGGACGTGACGTACGGCGAACCAACAACGGACGAGATGAGTTTCGGATTCATGGACTATATCGCTGCGGACGATTCCGACGCGTAACTCAGTTTGAACAGGAGTCTAAACATGAAGAAGTT
>JAJDAB010000619.1 GCA_029262095.1 Candidatus Hydrogenedentota bacterium | reverse complement strand
AGACCGCGGAATTGGGAGAAGACTTCTTCACCCAAGAAGTGTGGCCGATTTTCCAGGCGAGTTGTTTCAAATGCCACGGCCCTGAAAAACAGAAGGGCGAACTTCGCCTCGATTTCCCGGAAGCGATACGTCGCGGTGGCGAAATGGGCGACGTGGTTGTGCCCGGCGACTCGGCGAGCAGCGCGATGATCGAGTTGGTGTCATTGCCGGTCGACGATCCGGATGTCATGCCCGGAAAGGGCGAACACCTTACAGACGAACAAATTGCTACGTTGACCAAGTGGATCGATGGCGGTGCGCCGTATGGTGATTGGACGCCGGAGTTCGCATTCACGTCGATGGGCATTAGCCTGGGCGGTGATAGCGATTCGCCTGAAGCGCGTCTTGAAGCGTTGGCGGCGGCAGTAGCCCCGGCATCTCCGGAAGCCGTTGATGCGCTGTTGGAAACGGGTGCGGTTGCCGGTCCGTTGAGTCAAGACAATCCGTTGCTGCAAGTCGGATTTCATTTGTTGGGTGATAGCGTAACGAATGACACGCTGGCTGCGCTTGCGTCGGTCAAAGATCAAGTGACGTGGCTCAATCTCGCGGGCACAGCGATTACCGATGATGGCTTGGCGCAACTGGCGGCGTTGCCAAATCTGACGCGGCTCCACCTCGAGAAGACCTCTATCGGCGATGCGGGTTTGGCGCATCTTGCTGGCATGTCGCAACTGGAATATTTGAATCTATACGGCACGCAGGTGAGCGATGCGGGTGTTGGTCAGTTGTCGGGGTTGGCGAGTTTGCAGAAACTTTACCTGTGGCAGAGCAAGGTTACGGATGCCGGTGCGGACAAATTGCGCGCGGCGATTCCGGCGATCGATATCAATATGGGGGTCGAAGCGGTAGCACCCGTTGCCGAAGAGACGGCGGACGCTGGCGCGGGGTCGAACTTGTTGGCCCGTTTCTTTGACGATGGCAGTTGCTGTGCGAAAGCAGCCGACGGTGGCGAAGCGTGTGGTCATGATTGCTGCAAAGAGGCGGCTACCGCGAAATCGGTTTGTGAGAAGTGCAACGCAGTCGGTGGCAAGAAGTTCGCATTAACGAAACTGTTTGATACCGATAGCTGCTGCGGAAAAGCGCATGCCGAGGGCAAAGATTGTGACCATCCGTGCTGTGCCGAGGCGCTCGCGAAGAACGAAGTCTGCGCGAAGTGTAATCCGGGCGCGAAAGAAAAACTCCTCAGCTAGATATTATCCAATTCAATGGCCTGGCCGGGTAGTCACCTGGTCAGGCCTTTTGTTTTTCTACCATCCGCCGCCACCCCCACCGCCAGAACCGCCGCCGGAGAAACCGCCGCCTCCACCGAATCCGCCACCCCCGCTAAAGCCTCCTCCTCCGAAACTACCGCCACCGATTCCGCCGGCTCCGAACGAACCAAATCCGCTCGTCCCGGTTCCACCGAAGTTTGTCCAATCACCGGAGTCCGTGTCTATTTGTGGCGAACGAACGCCGCCGACAGCCTTGGCAAATTCGGAGCCGGCGTGCTTCGCCAAGTAATCGGGCAGGTCTTCGGTCGTGGCTAGGTCATCATCTTTATACCAGGATGGTGCCTCGCTGTCCGCATTTGGACCTAGCGCGTTTCCATATTGGATTGCCCAATCGTCGACGGCGTCGAGGGCAAGTGCGTACGCAAATCGTTCATCGAAATACGCGGGCTTATCATTCAACGGTACACGCCCGGATACCGCTCCGCGCCCATCCCGAAACGTTTCGGCGAACGCCTCGATCCGATCGAGCGCCTTGCGACCCGTGCGCGTCGGCGCGGGCATGAGCACATAGAACAACCAGCATAAGCACCCCGTCGTGATGGCGATCAACGTACACGCGATGTGCGTGAACATGGTGAGGAGTACGGCCATGATGGCCGTAATGACCCCTGCAGCAAGAATAAATCCGCAACCGGCAGACATTGCTTTACCCGTCAATACATAGTTCGACCCATACGCGATACGTCCTTTCCACGCTTGCCCCAGGAGCGCAAGGCCATGAATTAGGAAGCCGGTACTGACTACGAGGATGGGCACATATATCGCCGATCCCGCGCGGCCATCTTCCGTGCCGAACGCAACGGCACCGGTGACGGCCGCGATCGCAATGACGCAACCGACGAGCCACCATCCGCGATTCAAAGTGAAATGCGATCCGCGATAGGCACCGTGCAGATACGCGGCATGGGTTTGCGCAGCGATGTGCACCCGCGTGGCGTGATCCGGTCCGGTTGTGATCGCGTCTTTTCCAGCGAGATCGATCGCCTCGAACAATGATTCTTCGTCGGGTGCGAGGTGGCTACGACCATCATCCGCGATCGAAATCGAGTACTGATCGCCGGTTCGTTCTAAGGTAAGATGTCCTTTGTTGGCCATGCGCAGGATCGCGGAGGCAAACGTCTTGCTGTCGTATCCGCGATTGGTGAGGTAGCGCGCCGCCGACGGCGAAATATCGTCGGGGATGTCGGACGAAACGGGAATGCGGCCCCGCAACGAGTCCCGACCGATGAAGACCCAGACCACCATGAAATACGCAAACGGTACGAAGAGCGCGCCTGCGAATGCAATCCACGCCGCATCATCAAATGCTCTATCCGGCTGGGAAACCGGGAACGCTGGCGCGGTTTCCCGCGTGCGCTGCGGTCTAAGGTGTACGGGGGGGATGACCGGTGCCGCTTGCAAATCAAAATACCCATCCGGAATTCCGGCCGTCACAGTGAGTCCATGTGATCTCGGCAACGGACTCGTCGACTCGATCCGAATGGCCCCATCGCCCTCTCGCGTGATTGAATATGCGCGTCCTTTCGCGCCGTACGGACCCGTGTACCCCGCGACCGTCATTTCCGCCACGGGGACATCGGCATCGAACATAACGAGCGCTGACACTTCGTCAATGGGAAACGCCCAGCCATTACCCGTGACGTTCCAATGAAGTTGATCTTCGTCGCCTTCCCGGCGAACGACGTTCGTAACGGTGTAGCTCAACTCGTAGGTGTACACGCTTGGCGCAAGGATCTGATCGGCTTTACCGACATAGAGCCGAATGGTATTCCCGCGGTTTTCCTGACGTGTGCCGTCGGGTATACCGTCGCGCGTCGCCCCTGAAAACGTTACCCGTTGTCCGCGTTGTGTCGGAATGTCTCGATAGATGCCGCGACGGATCGCATCGCCTTCAGTGCGCACGCGAATGGTTTCGGTGACGTGGGCGCTCCCATCGGCGTTGACGATGATTTCACTTTCGTAACGGAGAATGCGTTCTTCAGCGTAAGCGGGAGTGGCAAAGAGAAACAGGAGAGAGAGAATGACCAATGGAGTACAACGACGTATATTGATTCGTTTCGGCCTACGCATAGTGGTCCTCCTGTGGTTGTTACCTATACTCGAAACTATGCGTATTGCCAATCTAAGTTGCACAAATGGTAGCGGTTAGGGTTAACACTTACCGCGGTTCGAGGAGGAACGCTAACAGGTTTGCGAAGCCTTGTAGATCGACGTCCGCTTCGAGTTCCTCGGGCATGAGCGACAACCCTGATGTCGTAAACGATTCGATCGCAGATCGCGCGAACGTTGTTTCCGCGCCGCCTGCTTGACGTAGGGTAATCGCGCTATCGGTTTCCGCCACGAGCAGACCGCTTACGATATCAGCATTCAGATCTTCCGCCGACGGTTCGACCGTATAGGCGAGGTACGCAGGGTCTGCAGCCGCATTTGGATCGAGGACATCGTGCATCAATTGTTCAGGGCTTTTGCGGAAGATGTCTGTGAGATTGGGGCCTACATCGAATCCTATGTCACCGATGCGGTGGCATTCGGCGCACCGTTCTTCGAAGATCGCTTTGCCTTGTTCGGCATTACCCGCGAGCTTGAGCGCGGGCTGCATTTTTTTCATGGCCTCAGCCCGCGTGACCACGCCTGCATCAGAAAATAGTTTCTCGGCGCGCTTGGCGATCGACTTATCATCAGCCCACAACAGGTGCCGCCGTCGCTCAAGATGTAGATTGAGTTCGCCGAGTTTGA
>JAJDAB010000618.1 GCA_029262095.1 Candidatus Hydrogenedentota bacterium | reverse complement strand
GCCCCGCTGGCTAACAAACCGTTCACCACATGGGCCGTGCCAATACTTCTCGCCGCGGGAGAGGATTAGCTTCTTACCGTTGGCAAACGTGCAGACCATGCCGTCGCCAGAGTCGTTGTCGACGTATTCATAGGTCACCGGCGACGTATCTTCCAATTCCAGTCCAAATTGAGCTTGGGCGAAGGTGTGGGCGCCCCATTCGCCGATGCAACTCGTGTGAAAATCGTAGTCGCCACGCCACTTTCCCTTAACGTACTCCTCGTTGTACGGCCGCCATGGGCAGGGGCCCAACCATGCGTCCCAATCGAGGACATCTCTTGGGGGCTGTTCCTGTTCGGGGAGCACGTTGCGCTTCATCTTGGCTGTGTCCCAAGGCGCGATATGGGCGTAGGCGGTATGCACGTCGCCCATGCGCCCGGATTGGGCCATCTCATAACAAAACACGTGATGCGCTTCGCTGAGTCGCTGCGTGCCCGTCTGGTAAATGCGTCGGTATTTTTTCGCCGTCGCCACCACGGCCCGGCCTTCTTCAACCGTCATGCAAGATGGTTTTTCCGTGTAAACGTCCTTACCGGCGCGCATCGCCAAGATGGACGCGGGCGCATGCCAGCGGTCGCCGGTAGCGATGAGCACCGCGTCGATGTCGTCGCGTTCCAACATTTCGCGCATGTCCATGTACGTTGCACAATCGGTATTCCCGTATTCGCCGTCGACGTGAGCCTTTATCCGTTCCCGTTCCTGCTTCTGCACGTCGCAGATCGCCACGAATTGCGCGTCGTCCCTGCTCATTAGCCAGCGGAGATCGTGGAACCCGCGACTGCGCAGACCAATTCCTGCAACGTTAATTCGTTCCGAAGGCGGGACGGTGGTCCCTCTGCCGGTCACGCAACCAGGAAGGATCAGCGGTACAGCGGCCGCCGTAGTTGCACTAGCAAGAAAACTGCGGCGTGAAATCTTGTGGCTCATAAGACAATCCTCCTCCGGGGGCAGCGCGTAGGCCCCTGTCGATACGTCTTGGCCTAGCTCATCTCTACAAACTGACGTCTCTGTGTAGGGTAAAGAAACCCGATCGAGCATGTAAACCCGGATCCTTCAAGCAAGTACGGCGCGACAAGTTCGGCTATTGCTTACGTGACACGGCAAGCTCTTCCCACGTAAGCATAGTCCTCATTGAAGCAGCATTTGCGTAGTTTGTGTTGTCGAATCTTCCGACACGCGACCGTAAAACGGCTTTGGCAGTGTCCAAACAACAAAACAAGACTTTAACGAAGGATTAGGGAGCAGGTGTTGACGGTAGAATATGCTCATGATACCTTTCGGTATTAGCCCTTTATGGGTCTTGTAGGAGTGTGATCGTCTTGATCGAATCTTTGTAGAAGTACTTCTCAAAAGCTTGTTGCAAATTCTTCGCGTAAGGCTACAACTGAGTCGCTTTGGGTAGTCATCGGATGAGGAGGTTTCTACATGAAATCGGAATTGGATTCTATTTTTGCCCGAAGGAGATCAGGGTTGATACTCGCAATCGTTGGGCGTTCCGCTTTGGTGGCCTGCGTGGTTTTGCTTGCCGGCTCAAGCATAGCCGTAGCGTCAAGCTTCTTTGCGACCGACGAGGAAACTTCCCGGATGTCGTCGGCCCAGCGCCAGGCCAACGAGTCACTGGTCCGCGAAGTACTTGCTCGAATTGAGCCGGGACAGGAGGTCGTTCAAATAGACGACATGCTATTCCGCGTCTCGGATTTGGTTGCCACCAACAACTTCACCGGAAACCAATGGACGGATGGCAAAGTGTATTTCACGTTTGATGCCGGTCTAACGGATTTTCAGAAGGGCCAATGGGCCCTCGCGACTGCGATGTGGGAGGCTGCGGCGGACCTCGAATTCATCGAAAGAACGACTGAACCTAACTACATTCTTCTGAAGACTTCCACTGGGAACAACTCGTTCGTCGGCATGATCGGTGGAGAACAGATCATCAACATGTTCAACTGGAGTTTCGAGACTATCATTGCACACGAGATCGGCCATGCGCTTGGTTTGAAACATGAACACCAGCGGCCGGACCGCGACAGTTTTGTGAATATACTTACGAGCAACATCACCCCGGGAAGGGAAGGCAACTTCACTATTGCTGCGGGAGGCGTGACGTATACCGCTTATGACTTTGCATCGGCGATGCATTATGGAAGAACAGCGTTCGCTATTTCCGGATGTGGATGCAATACGATAGAACCCCTACCCGCCTATTCGCAGTGGCTCAACGAGATCGGTAAGCGCGAGCGTCTTTCGGCACTTGACAAAGCCGGGATGGCCGCACGATATGGCGATCCGATACCTATCACGCTACCGAACCCTGATACGTTTGCAAGCACAGACGTGCCGAAGGCGATCACGGATACCAATACCATTCTTTCGACACTCGTGGTTCCATCGTCGAAAACGATTAGCGACATCACGGATATCAACGTGTTTGTTGACATCAGTCATACTTTTGATGGCGACTTGAACGTCTTTCTTGAATCACCGACGGGAACAGTCGTCGAATTGTTCACAGGTGTCGGTGGATCAGGCGAGGACTTTTTTAATACGTTGGTGGATGATGAGGCGTCTATCCCGTTCTCCTCGGGCTCTCCCCCATATATTTATTCATTCGTACCCTATTCATCCTTGACGACCCGTATTGGGAGCTACCAACCCGAAGGGACGCTCTCATCATTTGATACTGAATCAGCAATTGGTACCTGGACGCTATCGGTAACGGACACCGCGTCGGGTGACGAAGGGATTCTCAACAGTTGGAGCTTGAACGTAGCTGGTCCTGACTCTGAACCATCCGTGAGTTCTATCTCACGTACTGATGCCGACCCCACGGCTGCGGCTACCGTGGACTTCACGGTGGTATTTAGCGAATCCGTGAGCGGCGTAGATACGGGCGACTTCACGCTGACTACTACCGGTGCTGTCGCCGGAGCTTCCGTCACGGGAGTGACCGGATCGGGTGCCTCCTATACCGTGACCGTGGATACTGGCGGCGGGGATGGCACGCTGAGACTCGATGTGTCAGACGACGATACCATCGTGAGCACGAACACGAGTGTGGCGCTGGGCGGGTTTGGCGCCGGCAATGGTGACTTCACCGCGGGCGAAGCTTACACCATCGACAAGACGGCCCCGTCCATCGGAATAGGCGCGCCCTCCGCGGGCAGCGTGACATCAGGTTCGGGACCTGTCTCGTACACCGTCACCTACACGGGTGCCGATTCCGTCAACCTAAATACCGGAAACGTTTCGTTGCTGACGACAGGCACGGCTTCCGGAACTGTTGCTGTTGTGAATGGGACGACGAGCACACCGACGGTCGTTATCAGTGACGCGATTGGCGTCGGCACGATCGGCATTGCAATCTCCACCGGAACGGCTTCGGACTTAGCGGGCAATACCGCAGCCGGTGCGGGGCCGAGCACGACCTTCGACGTCGTAGCGGAATCTATCTCGAGTACGGATGTGCCGAAAGCCATACCCGATCTCAGCACCATCACGTCAACGATTGACGTTCCGGCTTCCAAAACAATCAGCAACATCGCCGACTTGAACGTCAATATCGACATCACGCACACCAACGTCGAGGACTTGGACGTGTTTCTCGAATCCCCGACAGGGACGGTCGTGGAACTGTTCACAGACGTTGGTGGAACCGGAAACGACTTCACCAGCACCAAGCTCGACGATGAGGCGGGTACGTCAATTACCGCTGGATCGGCACCGTTCACGGGTAGCTTTGTGCCCGAAGAAAGCCTGTCGGACTTTGACGGCGAGACCGCTATCGGTACCTGGACGCTGACGATAACGGATGACGCGGCCCCCGGAACTGGAACGCTGAACAGTTGGGGCCTGGAAATCAGTTCTGGAACCCCAGCGTTGCCCGTTGGTGATCGCTGGGTTTTGTTCGTAGCGTTGCTAGCGATTGTCGCCGGAGCGGTATTTTATCTCAAGCCGCGGGATGGCGCGATGCCAAACCGGTAGACGGAAACGCACTAGAACACGCTAGCGTAGGTTAGCGGATATTCAGATTGCGGAGCGGCCCTAGCATTGGGCTGGCCGCTTCGTCTTAGCTTGAATCAATTTTCCCTATGTAATCCCCATACAAACTGGTGCAAAACCGGTGCAGTAACCGACCGGACGCAATTCCGCGAAAATCAGAGAACTGCAAGAAGAAAGGAGAGTTGGAATGGTGGGCGGTAATGGACTCGAACCAGTGTCCCCCCGGCGTGTAAGGCAACCCAGGCTCTTTGTCCTTGCTTGGTGTGTGTCGGTTTCTGCAGAATATTCTATTACTAGTGACCATTGGGATAGGTGCCTATCGTCTTGTTTTGGTTTGAATGTGGCACAAACTGTGACACAGGTTCATCGACTTTGGCTGACGTGCGAATTCGATAAACGGACGGATTGCGTTGCGGACTGCTTGTCGGAAACCCGGCCGTTTCCCGAAAACTGGTCGATCAAGCGTTGGAGAGAATTGGGGTAGTCGCTTCCTGGTTTCGGTCGACGGCCTTGGCATATTCGCTCGGGGTCTTGTTCCCAAGTGCCTGTGAGGCCGGTTTTCATTGTAGTCTATTCGCCAAGCTTCGAGCGTGAATTCGGATCCGCGACGCTTCGCTCATGCCTACGTGTAAACCTGATTCTACTCAAAATAAATATCGCACGGTTCGTGGGGGCAAGCAATACAACACAACGAAACTGTCTCAATCCAGACTTTTTTTGCCGTTTACGACACTGCGTCCGTCTAGAATCGAGCTTGTTTTTCGCGGCTTCATCCGGCAAATTGGTCCGCCCTAATCATTGGAATACCGACCAAATAGTACGCGTGAAGCAGATTGAGTTCTGTTCGTTGAACAAAGAACCAAACCGTGAGAAACCTCTGAAATTCTGGGCGCAAAATTCCATTAACAACGGATCCTGCGATGGATGAATGTTGAACACACAGTTAACACGAAATAGCCTTGCCTCCCACTGGATGTCATTACCGCGACCGCGTTATACTTGCACGTTTCCAATGGAATGCAGCGCAATTCCCGCGTGGATAGCTTGCAGATGAAGTTTTAATCAGAGACAACGGAAGTAACGATGCCCAACACCATACAGAAGACAAAACGCGTTACCAATCACATACACGTCGATGCGCATTCTCCGCTATCGGAAGAGTTTGACCGGTACTTGCTCAATGACTTGGGGTTTGTCTGGACACAGTTCGACGAACCCGAAGAACCGGTTGAGGACTATTTTCCCCGATATCATTTGACGCGAAAGTTCTATGATCCGAGCGAATTCAAAATCATGCAGAACACACTGTATGACTACCTGGAGAATAGTGACAACCCATTTGATGGATATGCCGAATTCGAAGCACTAACTGTGGAACAACGGCTGAACGAAGATGAGAAGCCCTTCAACCCTAATGTTGAGCCGAGCTTTCGAATCAGTCCTGAAAACTGGAAGAAACTGCACGGCGCCAAGGGTCCGGATAGTTTCCGTGAGAGCGAAATCCACCTTGGCATGGACGCAGAGCGTTCGGACCCACGATTGATAGAGTGCTTGACAGACATGGGGTTTATGGTGATCTTCAACACCAAGGAACTGGAGGGATCGAAGTATCGGCAGATCATTTTCACCATGCAGGGATCGCCCTGGGAAGTAATTGACAATATCTGCCAGCGCACAATTAAATACATCGATGAGGCCGGTGGTGCCGTAAACTGCGACATAATCGAAGAGCGGATTAGCACGCATTGGCTTTCCGGTCCTCATGTTGCACGTCCACCGATTATTACTGCCGAACACCTCGAAATACTCAAATAGGCGGAACACGCAAACCTAAGACCGTGATCGTGCTTTCAATGAATCTGACGCACGCCCGAAACCTGTCGCAGCTCATCTTCTTCGTGGCATCGGTTCCTCTTGACCGATTCCCACATGGCGGCTCAGATAGTTTTCGCCCTCGCCCCGTCCGTAAATGCCCATGTGCCATCCCTCGGCTTTCGAGCGTCCAATAGCGGTCGATCTCGCCGGCTGCTGCTCAATCACACGGATAGATGGAAGACATTGTGACAGGTGCGCTCAAACCTGGGCAGTGCATTTCGGACTGTCGACGCGCCTGCGCAAAAAACTCCATTTCACTGACCGAAATGGGGATAATACGAATTCGATAAAAAGGTTGTAATTCTGCCATCGTTTCCTATAATACGCATTCGCGAGCGTGAGGCGATGAACTATTCTGTCGCCGAGAGTAAGCTGTGGGCGCGGTTTGCTCGTGCATAGGTGCGATTAAATACAACGTAATGGTCGTCCAGTGTGATTTCACTGGCAGCGAATCTTCGCGAATTGAGGAGGGTGGTCGTTTCGTGAACTGGATCGGATTTGGGTTCGAAATAGCACAACAGGTGGCGGTCGAAGGATTTGTCCGATGAAGAAGTTGTTCGGACAAATTCCTCTTCAATTGATCATTATGATGATCACTATGATCGGGGTCACTACGATAGCGCTCACATCCGTTTACCCCGAACTGAGGCAACATTTCCCGTTCAAAGAATCACGTCAGGGATCCCTGCTTGACCGCATCGATTTTCAGCTCGATCCGATCACATTGTCACCCAGGCCGCAATCCAACTCCCGAACGGTGGAGTTTGATTATCACCCGGAGGAAGCCAATCTTGATGACATTACCTTCGATTTCGCGGCTTCGGACAATTTTTTTGAAATTGATGAGGCTTCGAAAGAAGACGGCATCGTTGGGATTGCGTATGTCGGTCCGAACGTTCTGCCAACAGGAAGGAACACGTTTTTGCTGTCGGCGGTGTCCAAGTCTGATCCCGCGAAAACGTTTGGCGAACTTTCACTGATTACAATAAATGTGCCTGTCGTCGACGTTCCTGATGAGGTATCGATTCAGTCGGACAATCAGACGGCGTCTCTCACAATTAAACCGAATACCGATCTTTCATCTGAAGAAAGGGAGGGCCTTAAGCTCGATTGGAGGGATAAAAGCCCTGACATGGTTAGTGTGGGTCCAATCATGTGGGAGGAAAATTCCTTTGAGGGCATCGTCGAAATCCCCCTGGGTACTGGCCCATATCAAGAACTGATTCTGTCGTATGGCGAATACGAACTTAAATCGATTCGCGTCGTTGCAGCCGCACGCGTAGCTTCAATACCGAAAAACGACGAGGATGGACAGGGTGGGCCAGTCCCCGAAGAAGTTAGAAATATCGAGTTTCCGGCAGGAACTATCAAGCTCGATCCGTTCAACATCAAGGGTGAGTTCAAGTTCGTTGTAACTCCCGAATATGCCGATCTAGAAAACCTGGAATTCGATACATATTCGAACGGCGTTCTTGTTAAGGACATTCTGAGTGTAGACCTCAATAAATCTTCTGTGGAATTGCTCGATACTCGTGTTTCGTCTGATCGAAATTGGTCAGAATACGAGATCGTCGCCAAGTTGAACGAAAAGAAGATCAGCAATGAACTCAAAGTAGGCGTCGCGCGACCAAAGATTGAGTTTGAATCAGACAAGGAAGGAGAGAAGTTGGTTCTATCGCCAGATAGCCCCACGGTGGGTATCCAGTATCGGCTTCTCCCAACGGAATACCACGATCCGCGGGTTAGACTTGCGTTCAGCCACGCGGATCGGAATGCGGGCAAGTTTTTCAACATCTCTGATTCAGGCCTTCGAGAGAATCAGGGTACGCTGACATTTACAGTAAACCCGTCAGCGTTCAAGACATGGACGGACGCCGAAGGGCCGTTTCCGGTCGAAGCTCAACTTTGGCTAACGGGAGAAAGCGAAAAACCTCGCCTGGGTTCGATTGACGTGGCGTTGCGTCGGCCCATTCTTGAGTACACCGACCATGCCAAAGATGGTAACGGATTTCCAAGCGTCTCGGTTTTGTTGGGTGAAGCCGGGAATTACTCAGTACCTTACACCATTGAATACGATAACGAACTGTTCAGTCTTCCAATGCTCTCGCTCACCGGTGCCGTTGAGGAAAAATCTCCACTCGGCATTTTTTACAAGGCGGAGTTGGCCGCGACGGACATCCAAAATAAGCCTATTAAGGGATCTGTCAGTATCGACTTGAAGCACGATGCAATAGTCCCCACTCAACACGAAGCGGTTATCGAGTATGGGGACATCGAACTCGGCAAACTAGTCATTGAGGCGTATCCGAAGGTCCATTTAGACGCGAAGGATATCAACGTTCCGGTGTCGCAGTTTTATGCTGAAGACTGGGCCGTCGAATACACCTTGGGTCCGCAAGCACCAAAACTATCCGATATCAAATTGGAGCACGGCGAACACGACGGCGGCGATCTGCTTCGCATTATTTTGGAACGTGATCGGCGTGATGGGCCCATTCAAACAGGCCGCATTGTCGTTGTGCCGAGGTTCAAATATCCGGATTTCGTCGCTCCGGATGAGGGATATTCAACCTGGCCTTGGGAGGATATTGGCGCACTGAAGGCCACCGCTCGAATGCTCGATACCGCGGGCAATCCATTCGGCAATTCGATTCCGATTGCAATAGAACCCCCGCAGATAAACGTTTGGTGGCATCCTGAGCAGCCAAAGGTCGGAGAGCCGTTTACGATTTTCGTGCGATCGCGTGCCGTCGCCAATACGATGCGACTAAGAGGGACCATTGCACTGACGATACGTGCGCAACCAGATCGATTCACAGTACGCGATACGTACTTAGAGGGAATCTACTACCATAGCGACGGAAAGCTCGTTTTGACTCCTGAGCCTCCCGTTGTGGACATATGGCCTACTGCAGATCACAAGGAGATCGAGGTTTTTGGCCGCATCGATTCCGAAATGAATCAATTTGGACTTGCCGGCACCCGGGCGGTAGAAAACGAAGTCCACTTCGAAATCTATAAACAGGAATGGGAGCCGCAGGGAAAGGCAACGCTTGCATGCACGCTAACGCCTCGTACCGCCGGCCCACTTCAAATAGAAGCGAGGGCATCATTCACTCGGCGTGTCGATCAGAGTAATGTCGTCGTTCTAGAATTTCACGGCTTGTTTCCCAGTGAAGGCAAGCGAGGTATTCAGGGGCTTCCGGTGCTCCCCTTCGAGATTGAAATCCAGGAATAGAGAGCGTGCATTGAGATTTCACGCATAGTAACCACTAGCGGGTATAGGGAGACTGTGTTGCTTCCACCGTCCTAACGGTATCGACTCGCTCTAGATTTGCGGAACCCCGTTACGGGATAGGCAAGCTCGAAAACGGTGATTCGGAACCATCAAGAAACCATGAAACACGGATGTAGCAGAAGACTTGTTGGAGGATCTCTATGGTGATTCAATTTTGGTTTCTGGGCATTCTGTTCGTCGTACTTGCAATTGCCCTCGATGTGGGCAAAGCCGCGTACCAGAGCCAGCTCGCCGAACTTGGCACGACCGGCTTGGTTCTATTATCTATCGACTTAACAACACCAGCGGTGGCTGGTTTTCTTGCTGCACTACTGGCGGGCGTCTTGACGACCACTACCCGCCGCAATTTGGGCGATGCGATTAGAAATACGATGATCGATATGAAGAATTTATCGCATCAGTCCAGACAAGAAATAAACCAGGTCAACCGAATGACGCTCCATTTCAACAAACAAACGACTGAATGGTTCAGGTCAATGAACGACAGAATGAATAAGCACGCCAAGACTTGGGATGGTTACTTGCAGTCCAGAATCGAAAATCTACACGGCGAGACCAGGAGCAAGTTGGAAGAACTACAAAAAAAACTCGTAAAGCTCGCGGCGGAACAGGACGCCTATATGCAACAACTTCATGATGACACTAAAACGGCGAAACGGCTCGGAAAAGCGATGGAATCCTTCAAAGCCCAGGTTGAAGGTTCCGACCGATTCAATGAAGGCGTCGCGTCATCTACCATCCATTTGGAACGTGTTTTAAAGCAATGTGACGAAGTCTTGAATCGGTGCGAAGTCATTGAATCTCAGTTTCGGCGCATTCCCAGAGCATATACCGTCCGCCAACTTACGGTATTTGGCGTGGCTACTGCGGCTTTGGTTGTCTCGATTTTAGCTCTGACTCTCGCGCAGTAGATTGCGGGGGAATCCTGCTGAATCGAGCTATCTGGTTGAGAGCAATCGCGAACGATGGGGCATTTCTGTTGCGTGGGGAACATTTTCGTTCCGCCAGACCCTATGTATATTAAGAATTCTACGCTTAATTTAACGGTATGATTCTTGTGTACATGAAGCCATGTCCTTTCTAAGTATCAAGAATCTTAAGGTCCGGTTCGATCTGGATGGCCAGGTAGTAGAAGCGTTAGGGCCGATCGATCTCGAAATTGCTGCAGGAGAGTTCGTCTGCGTTTTGGGCGAGAGCGGTTGTGGCAAGTCGACATTATTACGGGTGCTAGCCGGATTGCAGCAACCCAACTCGGGGGAGATCTCGATCGACGGGCACGTGCTCGATGGGCCGAGCCATGAACGTGGTGTTGTGTTTCAGCGTCCGAACCTATTGCCGTGGCTCTCTGTTCGCAAGAACATCGCACTCGGTTATCAAGTACGTGGAGAGAACATACCGAAACAGACAATGGACGAAATCATCGAAACCGTGGGGCTCACGGAATTCGATGCGGCTAAGCCATCAAAGCTCTCGGGGGGCATGGCGCAACGCGCGGCGATCGCGCGCGCACTGGTATATTCGCCGAAACTTCTTTTAATGGACGAGCCTTTCAGCGCTCTAGATGCGCTAACTCGGCTACGGATGCAGCGGGAATTGCTATATATCTGTGAGCGCAAAAACCTGACCGTTTTCTTCGTTACCCATGACATTGACGAGGCCATAGCACTAGGTTCGCGAGTCGTTGTGATGACAAAACGTCCGGGGCGAATCGGCCGGATCATTCAGATTCCACTTGAGCACCCACGTTCCCGAAGGGGTAGAGATTTTATTCGCTTGCAGGGCCTTCTTGCAGAAGAACTGTCAGACCTGATCGATCCAGTAATCGCATCTCCAATACAAGAATACGAGAAGGAGTAGAGCAATGAATGCACAATCGGACAAAAACTTGAAGAAGTCCTACACCTTGAGTCGGCGAGAGCTTATGCTCGGAACGGGATCCGCGCTATTGGCTTCGGCGTTGTCACCGGGTTGTAGTTTCCCGTGGGGAGGGTCGAAGTCGCGCACGCTCACGAGCGGATACATCCCGATTCTAGATTCGGTTCCGCTTATCGTCGCTTATGAACGGAACATGTTTGAGGAGGTGGGTGTCAATGCAGAAAAGCCGACCCTAATTCGCGCCTGGCCTGCGCTCATGGAAGCGTTTACTTCGCGCCAGATATTGCTCACGCATATCTTATTGCCACAGGTCATCTTCTTGAAATACGCGCAAGACGTCGCCGTCCGATCCGTCGCGTTTAATCATACGAATGTGGTAGCGATGTTGTTGTCGAAATCAGTGCGTTCATTCAAAGATCTGGGCGGAAAGACGGTCGGATGTCCAACGTGGTGGGCGCCTCATACAGGGATTTTCCAAGACGTTCTGATCGAAGCCGGTCTCAAGCCCGTCGTTGGTAAGAGCGAAAAAGAACTTGCACGAGATGAGGTCGCATTCCGAGTTGTACCTCCGCCGGATATGACTGAGGGGCTCAAGAGTGGGTCACTCGCTGGATGTACGGTATCGGAGCCGTTTGGCGCCGCCGCGGAGATTCTAGCAGGCGCAACGCTCGCAAAGATGTCGGGTGATGTCTGGCCGAATCATCCATGTTGTCAATCGGTAATGTTGCAGGAGACCATTGATGAAGATCGTTCGTGGGCTCAGGCGGTGACCATTGCTCTCTATCGGGCTGCGCTATGGGCGAAGAATAATCGGGGGGCGCTTGCTGAGATGCTGGGCAAGGATGGAGGTGGATATTTCCCAATGCCGGTCAAAGTCGTTAAGCGCGCCCTGATGAATCAAGATATATCGGAGTACGGACCCAAGGGTACCGGTGCAATTATGCATCCGGATTGGAATGTAAAACGTGTAGATTTCAACCCGTATCCTTACGCATCGGCGTTCGACATTACCATCAATATGATGAAACGAATGGTGGTCGATAAGTCGGCAGCGTTGCCGGAACGACTCCAGACATTGAGCGGAGAGGAAATCGCGAAAACTATAGTCGATTACGACTTGGCCCAAG
>JAJDAB010000617.1 GCA_029262095.1 Candidatus Hydrogenedentota bacterium | reverse complement strand
GCCCCGAACGGATGTCAGCGATGGGCGTCGCCAAACAATTGGGTGTGGCGGATCGTATCAAGTTGATCGGCAACCAAGAGGCCATCGAGAATATCCTTCCTTGCGCGGACCTTGTCTTCCAGCCGAGTGAACATGAAAGTTTTGGGCTCGTCCATCTTGAAGCGATGGCGTGCGAAATTCCGGTTATCGGCACCGATAGCGGCGGCGTGCGTGAAGTCGTTGTTGACGGGGAAACCGGATATCTTTGCGAAGTTGGCGACACCGACACCATGGCCGAGCGCGCCATCGAAATTCTGACTGATGTCGAATTGGCTGAAGCATTAGGACGCGCAGGCCGGAAGCGCGCGCAGGAACGCTTTTCCGAGCACGGCATCGTGGACGAGTATGAGCAGTTGTACAGAGACTTGATCGCTGCGCCAATCGCGGCTGCGAAGTAATACGTTCACCCTTGAGCATTTTGGATTGGGATGTCACCCGATCATCTGATCCCCCTTTGAAGGGGGCAAGGGGGATGTTCGACACCGATACCTCAAACCTAAACCGATATAGAGCACGATTAGGTTAATCGTCTCCCCGTCATTGCGAGGAGCGAAGCGACGCGGCAATCTGTTTCTCCGATATCGCTGGGTATGTTCTATCTAGACTTACTGTAGAACGAGTTCGAGCGCAACGCGTTTACGCGGGTCGGTTGATTTCGCCTAAACGATTGTTGAGCCGGTAGACGAAGGCAAGTACCTCCGCGACAGCCGCATAGAGTGACTCGGGGATTTCCGACTCGACATCGAGCTTGGCCAGCAACGCAACTAAATCCCGGTCTTCCTGAACTACGATGCCTTGCTCTTCGGCCAAAGCAATGATTCTTTCTGCCAGAAGCCGGTCGCCTTTTGCAACGACTTTCGGTGCTCGATCTCGGTTTTCGTCGTAGCGAAGCGCAACGGCTTTTCGCGGCGGGGAGTTCATGCAGATAAGTCCATTCCGTCCAAGGCGCCGAGCATGGCGCCGCTGCGGTCGATACGGTTGCCATCCCACAAATCGGCGTGTACGGAAACATGTTTCGCGCCGGTTGCCGATAGGCCTGCGGCAAGATCGTCCTCAAATTCGCGCACGAGGGCGAGCACATCTTCGCTTGTCACCGAGAGATGGCAAGTGCATTGGCCCGAAAGCATGACAAGTTTCACCCACACATCGCCAAGGCGCGTCAGGGAGAGATCGAGTACAACGGACGCCGAGGGCGCATCGCGATCCGTTCCGTTGCCGGAATCGTCACTAAAAAAGTGAACAAACACGCGTTCGATCCCACTTGCGGGGTCAAATGGAAACTCAGAAAACCAGTAAGGCTGGTCGACACTTCGTAGCTGTTGAAGATTACCGCTGCCCAAACGCTCAAGCACACGATCTACCATAGAATCGAATGCGCGCAACTCGCCGCGTTCTGCAAGGACCAGTCGGAGCGCGGGATCAGCGCGCAGCATTTGAAGTACCGCGCTCGGCGATTCCGGTGTATTTGCGCCCGCCTTGTTCAAGGCCGCTTCCGGCGACTTGGCGAGCCGTTGGGACCACCGCTTCATGACAGCAGATAAATCGTCCGAATCCGGACGTAATAGTGGCGCGAACATCGCCGCAAGCGCCGCGCCAATGTCCGCGGGAATTGCGGCAACAACTTGGGGTGCCGCTATACTGGCTTGTAAAGCAGCGACGCCGGCACCCAAACTTTCCGCCTGCGTAAACAGCGCTTGAAGCTGCGCGGCCGATGGTGTGCCAACCAGTGGTGCCGGCACGGGAATCTGCAGCGCGGTTTGCGCGGGCGGGGAAACAGTTATGGGAGTAGCGTTCGATGGCGTCAACGTCGCCAGTATCCCCTTTGTCGTGGCCTGCGTTTGGAAAAGGACTTTATCACCGGCGGCGATCAATGTTTGATTCGCGGGAAGTGGCAACGAAATTTTGCCATGCACGAATGTGAGCTTGCCGCCCTGAGATACGATCTCGCCAGCGATCGTTGAACCGATCGGTTGGACTAAAGCCGCCGTTTGAGTATCGACGTTTACAACAACGGACAACGGCGTCACTTGGATTTGTGGGTTCGCGCCAGCGGTCAGCACGCGCACGGCGACCTGTTGACCTGGGGTGAGTCCCGAATTGTCGGCGATCGGAATCGTTGTAGCGTTCGTTCGAATGACGAGCGCGCCTTCCAATTCCGCGATGACACCGCGAAACGAATGGCCCGCTTGGGTCAACGACGGCGGCAGTAACGACGCCACGTTCAGTTGAAAGTTCGGCACCCCTCCCACGGGTTACGAACCCTGAATGTCGCGCAGACTCAGAATAAGCCGTACCTCGCCCTTACCGATGCCAAGTTCTTTCGCGATTTGCGAGATGGTCATTCCCGCCGAGCTGTATTCAAACACACGGCCTTTGATCGCGGGTGTGATTCGTCTCTCGCCGTTCGGATTCGACGATGATGCGCTTGAATTGTTTTTGGCTGCTTCCGCGCGCCCAATGCGGGGGAGCGGATCTTGGCTGAGCAAGCTCTTGAACGCTTCTCGCGCAGATTCTGGGTCAGCCGGTTCTTCCAGATCCGGTTCAGGCGCGTCGTCCGGCGCTGAAATATCCAGCTGTGTTCCGAGGTCAAGGCCAACCCACGAGTCGAGCTGATCCGGTCCCGCAGGTTCCCGATCGGGAAGTGCCAGCAGCCGCAACCGATCATCCGGCGATCGATCTTCGCGATTTGGCTCCGGATGCAGTGCGTTTAAACCATCTAGCTTCACCGAATCGGACGCACGAGGGTCGACTTTTGAATGGCGGTGACTGTCGATTGTGAGGCTTAGGTCTTGTATTTCGGTTCGCATGTTCGCGAGATCCATTTGCGCGGCTTCCACGCGTTCTTTAACAAACTTCACTTTCGTATCAATGGCTTCATTCAACTCACGGGCGAGGTCTTTCTGTTCTTCCAACAGATCGCGCATCGATTGAAACAAGATGAGCATTTTCGCGAAATCGTCGCGACGTCCAGGTTTCGGCGCGTGATACTTTCCCCGTTGCAGCGCAAGAAAGGCCAATAGGGCCACAGCCAAAATCGCGCACAAGGCTGCGGCAGCAATGAGTCCATTGTCATTTGCTAACAGAAGGAATTCGCGCATGGGTTATGGCCACCACTCGGCCGGGGAATTCGGCTGTCCCGGCATTGCAGCTCGATTACAGTTTGATGTCGAAACGCGGTGCGTCGTCTTGCGGAATAACCGGGAGCGTCGCCGCGTCCGGTCTACCGCCACGCGTTTCGTCGTGAACGTTGGGACGCTTTTTCGATTCGCGTTGTTCCGCATCATTTCGCCCGTCGGCGTCAAGAGCTTCTTGATCACCCGGATGGGTTTCTTGAACTTGGGTTTCTTGTTGAACGCGTTTGTCTTCTTCAGAGACTCGTGTATTGTGCTGACTCGCCAACGAAGCACGGTCGGCAATTTGCTGAATACGCTCGGCGGCCGTGACGCGTCCCGATTCGGTCTGGAAGTCGATGGGCTGAGCCATTTAGGTCACCACGCCGCGAACGACTTTACGCAACGTCTTCATGGCCGCGCTATGAATTTGGCACACACGCGATTCAGTCACTTCAATCACAGCACCGACCTCCTTCAAGGTCAACTCTTCGTAGTAGTATAAGTGTAACACCTTTTGTTGTTGTTCAGGCAGATGGATGATTGCTTCCACAATCTGATCGCGCCGTTCTTGTTTGCGCATCGCCTCTTCGGGAGATGGCTCTGCATCCGAACTGAGCATGTCCACCTTGCGCGCCCCGCTATCTTCATCACTAGGAATATAGTCATCAAGCGAGAGCACGTGCGCGACCTGCAACTGAGCCATGGTTTCGTCGACCTGTTCTTCCGTCGAACCCATTTCGAGCGCGATGTCTTCATTCGACGGTTCACCGCCTTGTTGATGGCGCAGTTTGTCCCGTGCGGAGCCAACTTTGCGGGCCATGGCGCGAAGTGAGCGCGGCGCCCAGTCCAGCGCGCGAATTTGATCCAGGATCGCACCGCGCACACGGATAGTGGAGTACGTTGAAAACTTTATGTCTTGTTTATGGTCAAATTTTTCGATGGCATCGAGCAGGCCCAACACGCCCCAACTAACGAGATCATCAAGTTCCACGCTCGACGGAACGTGAATCGCCATGCGGCCCGCAACGTATTTCACGATCTTCATGTAGCGGAGCACAAGCTCTTCGCGCGCCTGAGCATCGCCCATGTCCTTGTATCGGACCCAAAGATGTTTTTCGTCGATCACTTTCAACTGAGGCTCTCAATCCGCTCCTCGGTGCTGATGATTTCCGTAATCCGCAAACCAAATTTCTCATCAACGACGACCACATCGCCGCGAGCAATGAGCTTGTTGTTAACAAGAAGCTCAACGGGTTCGTCGACAACATGGCCCACCTCAACGATAGACCCGGGACCGAGCGTCAGAATGTCTTGAATCGGCATTTCGACCCGGCCAAGCCGGGCTGTTGCGATCAACTGAATGTCGAGCACTCGGCCCAGGTTCGCCGGAGCCGCGCCACCGCCACGCCCACCCGCCGACGCTCCAGCGGAACCGCTTTCTTGATCGGCGCCAGCATCGTCAAAGTCGCTCAGAATATCTTGCACTTCGTCCTTCGTCAGCGAATCTGGCCCGTCCTCAATCTTTTCCTCAGAAACCAAATCGCCCAACACTTCGGAAACGAGCAGGACTCCCTTTCCATGCGCCACATTCGGAATATCAAAGGTAAATTCTGCGACAACCCCTGGGCCCGCCGATTTGAATTCTTGCATCGTGTTCGCCGTCGCAGCACCGATAATAACCGACTCGAACTCGACGGGTACACCGTACGTTTCTTTGAAGTGTCCGGCGCCCCCGCTAGAGCACGCTTCGAGCGCTTCGTTCAAGTGTGGCAGGTCCGCCTCATCAATCGCGTCTTTCGGGTCCAATTCGACTTGGGCGACGGCGGCGGTAATCGCGTATGCGTCCTCGGCCTTGAGTAGCACGGCGATTCGCCCGCCGCTGATTACGGGACCGCCCATGTGCGCTTTGTAGGTGTCTCCAAGCGATAACGACTCGTCGCCAAATTCCACCACATTGTCAGTGCCATACGTCGGTTCGAGCGAAAGCGCAAGCCCTACGGTTCCAAAGAAACCGCTTAGGTATCCCTCGGCAAATGTTTCTAAACGGCTAAGATTCACGTCTTGTCCTCGGCACGCGCAAATTCATCGTGCAGCACCCGACCCAATTGAACGGCACTTTGCTCGCCTTGTCGACCGGGTCGCGCGTCAAATCTCGCTAACTCGCCAATTTGTATCTCAATCGGGTTCTTCACATCACTATCGAGTTGAACGATATCACCCACTTCCAGACCCAATACTTCCGAAAGCGGTAGTTGCGCACGGCCGAGCACGGCTTCAAACGGGAGCTGCGCTTTTCGTACCGTTTTGTAAACGAGATTGCGAGTCTGTTCGGCCATTTCCTCACTCATTCTTCGTGCGTACCGGGTCTGCTGGGAGATTTGGTCCAACACGGGCGTGAGCACCATCAACGGGATACAGAGATTCATCGAACCGACAGTCTCCCCCATGTGAATTTCGTAGGACACAAGAATCGTCATCTCGCTGCCCGCTACGATTTGAACGATTAACGGATCACTCTCTTGATTCACTACGCTCAACTTAAATTCAATGAGCTGTGCCCATGATCGCTTCAAGCAGTCGAGCACCATCAGAATGATCCGGTGGACAATGCGATTCTCAATTTCAGTCAGTTCGCGTTGCTCGGATAAGTTTTGCCCTTTGCCACCCAGAACCCGATCAACGATTGAAAACGTGATCGTGGAACTCAGTTCTATGACCGCATTACCTTCAAGGGGCGCCATGTTCACGATGGCAAGCGACGTGGGCCGCGAGACGGATAAGATGAATTCGTCATACGTCAATTGGTCGATCGAAACTAGGTCGACCCGTACGACCGAACGCAGAAACGGCGGCAGCAATATACTCAATTCTCGAGAAAACGCCTCGAATAGACTCTGAAGGCCCTTGAGTTGTTCCTTGGATACACGATCAGGACGCCGGAAATCATAG
>JAJDAB010000616.1 GCA_029262095.1 Candidatus Hydrogenedentota bacterium | reverse complement strand
GCTGTGCCGCCGCCGCGGTGCTCCGTACAGCAATGTATTTCATAACCGAATTGGTCTGTTTGATCGCTGGTACGAGAACGCCCGTCGCGAAGGCACCCGCGCCTATGATGCCCAGCGTCCTCTCACCACCGGCCCGAGGCGTCTTGAGATCGGCGACGCGGATATGCGGGGAGCGGTCCACGATCGATGGATATTCGAGCACTACGCCCAACGCGGTCCGGTCGTCTTGAACCGTTGAATACGCGGACAGCGCATCAGAAAATGCGAATCGGTGTGTAATGATTTCATTTAGCCGCAAACTACCGGAGCCGATTGCACCCAGCACCGCCTCGAAATTGCGTTGCTCCGTCCAACGCACAAAACCGGGGGGGTAGTCTTGCCCTTGTTGTTCGTATTTCTCGTCGTACCGACCGGGGCCGTAGGAGCATGAGACTTGAAAGGTTAGCTCTTTCGCAAAGAAGTCATCTCGGCGAAGGTTTAGGCCAACGACGCCGACCAGAATAATTCGTCCGCGTTGGCGGCAGGCCGCGGCGGCCTGGTGCATGAGTTCGTCTGTCTTGGCGGATGCCGTGATGATGACGCCATCGACGCCATCGCCTGACGTCCAAGCCATTGCGGCCGCGACCGGATCGCCGCCATCGGCGGTGTTGACCGTCTTCGCGCCGAAACCATCGGCCAATTTCAGGCGATCGGCATTAAGGTCGATCGCGAGTACTTCGCAACCGTTGGCGCGTAATAGTTGTGTTGTCATCAGACCGAGCAGGCCCAGGCCAAAGACGACAAAGCGTTCGCCGAGTGTGGGTTGTGCAAGGCGGAGGCCTTGGAGCGCGACGCTGCCGAGTACCGTAAAGGCCGCGTGTTCGTCTGATACGTTGTCGGGAATCTTTGCGCATAGGTTTCTGGGCACGCAGACGATTTCTGCGTGCGGCCCATTGGTCGCGACGCGGTCGCCGGGTTGGATATCGTGGATGCCAGCACCCACTTCGAGGGCGACGCCCGCGTTGCAATACCCTAAAGGCATCGGCTCGTCTAATTTTCGGAATACGGCTTCAAGCGTAGGCATAAGGCCGTCTGTCTTCATCTTATCGAGCACCTGCTTTACTTTGTCCGGCTGTTGGCGCGCTTTTTGAATCAGATTGGCCTGGCTAAATTCGACGAGCATCCGTTCAGTGCCAGCGGATATGAGCGATGCGCTCGATTGCACGAGAATTTGGCCTTGGCCTGGTTTCGGGCAGGGCAATTCGGTCAGTTCCATTTCGCCCGTGCGAAGGTGTTGTAGAACTTGTTTCATTAATGCCGATCCTTGTGGGATGCCGCGCTTGCGTAGTGGAGAAGCATATTGAATGAATCGTCCGAGCACAAGACTACGCCGGAGGGCCGATTGGAGGTCGGGGTTGTGGCCGGCCTTCCGCGCCTGGGTGCGTGCGATTACCCGCTACTTGCGAGCGTCGGGCAACAGGCTCTTGCTTGACGCGAATTCGTACAACGACTGTGCGACTGCCTGATATCCATTACTGTTCACGTGGCAATCATCGATATAGAGTTGGTCCGAATTGTTTTCATATACACGCACCAAGTCGACGAAGGGTATTTCAACCTCCTCGCACATCTCGGCCACGAGATTCGCGTATTGAAGATAGTTTTGATCCCACCAGTTTAGTCTGTCGAAGAACCGTTGGCGGAAGACCGTGATGCAGTCTTGTTCTTGCGGATGTAGGGGTTTGAAGTGGACCGGGACGGGTTGGACGCCGGCGATGACTTCGAATCCGTATTCGCGACCGAGCGCGCGAGCCGATCGCACATTGTTGAAGTGTCGAATGGCGATTTCTTCTACGGTGGTGTATTCGCTTTGCTGAAATTTGCGCGCACTATCTTTCACGTTCCCAGCGAGTTGCATGAATCGTTTTGCGAGCTCGCTGCGGCCCCACTGCCACACGAGTGATCGCCGTTTCTTGAGGTAGTCGAGCTCCCCTTCCAGTGTGAAGACTTCGTCAAGAGGCTTTAGGGCATCATCGGATTTTCCGGTCATTAGCGCGTTTATTTGATCGAAGAGAAAAGGATAGCCAGCGGGCAAATTGGTATGTCCGAGTCCAGCGTCGTTGACGCCATCGATAAATATGACCAGATCGGGGGACAAGTAGATGCCTTCTATCAAGAGGTAGATCGCCCCTTGCGTACTATTGTAAGAAGATTGGCCACAATTGAAGACTTCATAGCGGACCGAATTCCCGGGTTGCGCGTTCAGCATCTCCTGAAGGTGGCCCGATACGGTTTGGTTGTCTCTCAGGGCACCGGTTCCCCACACGAACGATCCGCCATACACCAGAATTCGGAAGACATTTTCACCTTTGACAATATCGAACTCCGGGCCCCGATGACCGAGACTGTTGATGTTGATAATCGGACTTTTGAATGGCAGTCGCCCGGTTTCAAGGTATGGTCGATAGGTTTGAGGAATTTCATTTCGCGTTACGAGGTGATCCATGACTTCATCTTCGTGACCCGCGAACCCCTCCATGAGCGTGAGGTTGTAGGTCGCGTTTGTGCTAACGAGTTTTTCCTGGGCCGCAATGCGAGTATCGATATCTTGTTGCCCTTGGTAGCGTGCAGCCAGCTCGGCTATGCCCACCAGAACGCAGAGAATAATCCCGAGCATCGCAAACAGGATGACCCCGTAGATTCGATTCCGAGAAGCCGAGGGGGCGGTTACCGCGTCAGAATCTGGCTCGGGTTGTGGGTTTGTGTATTTCGCTGACACGAGAATTCCTCTTCGCGTTGGAAGCGGTTTGTCCGACATCACTCAAGAACATTTGAAGAGTGATACAAGGAGTTTTCTATTTACAATTCCAGCAGACTCGCTCTTCCGCAGAGGCTTCCAAAAGACTATTGGAGGCGCAAAGCCGAGCGCTACCCTAGCGTCCATGGGGTTCGGTATTCGTAGTGGAGTAGGTCGTTGGCCGCGTCGTTGTTTGTGATGCGTTCTTTTGCGGGGTCCCAATTTATTCGGGAGCCTGTCTCCAGTGCGATGTTTCCGAGATGCGCGATGGTGGCCGAACGGTGTCCTGTCTCGGCATCGGCGTTCGGCTGCGCGCGGGTCTTGATGCAATCCAGCCAGTTCGCGATGTGATCGCCCGTCTTGTCCGCGCCTACCGCCGACCCTTGAGTCGCCTCCATCCGGGCCGCGGGGTCCTGGAATTGTCCGCCATGTTCCGGAACGATTTGATACTTGCCCTCCCGGGCGTAAAGCGTTCCGAGCGTGCCACGTAGTTCAATTTCCATTTGGTTTGGCAGAATTGCGTTACCACTGGCTTCGAATTGGCTAAATAACATCAACTTGCCGCTCCCAAATTCGAACGTTGCCTGCATCGTATCTGGGATTGACCTGGAATCGTTTACAGCAAATTGTCCGCCGTGTGCTGATACGGACGTAATCGCCTCTTCGTCTTGAAGCCAGCGTAGTAGGTCGAAATAGTGAACGCCCCAGTTGGCCATTTGGGAAGAGTAGGACTTCCACCAACGGAATTTGTATGGACAAATGTTTTCGTTATAGGCGCGTTTCGGGCGGGGCCCGAGCCACATATCCCAGTTGAGGTTACTCGGCGGATCGCTATCCGCAGCGTTTCCAATTCCGCTGGGCGCCATATTATTGAGGCGCGATGCGCGCGAGACTGTGATGTTGCCAATTGCGCCACCACTCAGTTTTTCGCGCAGTTCCGCGAACATGGTAGACGAACGCCTTTGCATGCCGACTTGGACAATACGATTTGTTCGTTGCGCGGTTTCGACCATAATCCGGCCTTCACGCACGGTATACGACATTGGCTTCTCAACATAGACGTCTTTGCCCGCATTACAGGCATCTACTGTGTGTATCGCATGCCAGTGGTCTGGCGACGCTATCATGACCGCATCGATATCGTTCCGTTCCAACAGTTTCCTGTAATCGGAGTAGTGGTCAACCGGTTCGTCGAGCTTAGCAGAACTTGACGCTAGATGCGGTGCGAAGACATCGCAAAACGCAACGATCTTGGCTTGTTTCATCGCCGAAACCAGATCGATCAAACGTCCTCCGCGATTTCCTGTGCCGATGATCCCCAGTCGGATTTGACTGCTCGGCGCTGCGATACTCGTACCCGACGTCATTACCGTTGCGAGGGCAGCTCCCTTTACAAAACTTCTACGCGAAAATATGGTTGTCATGGTGCTTTCCTTGTACCGACCGTGGGGTGTTGAGTCGTTGACAGTGCTCAACGCAGGGCACCGAGACCCGGAGGGAGTGTATCCGACCAGCTCGCAGAACGCGACTCGAAATCCTCTTTGGCGCAGCGCGATTGGGCGAATGCGTCACCATTATCGCGGCTAGATGAGCGCTTCTTTTTCCGCTGGCGCCGGATAACTGATTAGGACCGCGCGGTATACACCCTTGAAAACGAAAAGACTTCCGGCCGAGGCGCCTATGATTCCGAACTTGTCCACCAAAGCTTTGATGTGATCAAGCGAACCTGCGCCTCCGAGTATTGTGAGTGGAACGCTGACAACGTCCCGAATCTTCTGGGCGAGCTCCAAGTCGTAACCTTCCATTACACCGTCATCATCGATGGAGTTTACGACAATCTCGCCGACGCCATGGTCTTCCATCCGTTTCGCGAATTCGATGGGGTCTTTTCCCGTAGCCTTGGTCGCGTTGTGTGTTCGCAACTCGTACTTACCGCTCCAGCGCTTTTTCTTAACGTCGAGTACGGCCACAACGCTTTGATTGCCGATTTGTTCTGCGATATCGGAAATGAGGCTCGGATTTTCGATGGCGGCGGAACTAAGCGATACTTTTTCCACGCCCAGCGAGATAATTCGGTTGGCTTGCTCAACGGTCTTGATGCCGCCTCCGTAGCATAGAGGCATTCGGCATTCGGTTGCCGCGTCTTTGATCATGACGTAGTCGGGTTCGCGGTTCTGTGAAGTGGCGTCGATGTCAATGATGATGAGTTCGTCGACTTCTTTCTCATTGAAAATCTTGACTGCGTTTGTGGGATCGCCTACGTATTTTGGGTCGGTAAATTTAACGGTCTTTACAAGACCCTTGTTCTGGACCAATAGGCAGGGGATTATTCTTGGTCTTAGCATGTCAATTCAAAATCCGTGTGAAACGTTACGAGCAAATTTCAGCGCTGGTCAGTAGGGCGTCAATCCACCACCGCTAAAGGTTCGCGAAATTCTCGAGTAATTGAATGCCACACGTGTGACTTTTTTCGGGATGGCATTGAATGCCGTAAACATTACCGGAATTCACGCTTGATGCGAATGTTCCGCCGTATTCCGTTTCGGCGATTACGTTCGATTCGTCGGAGCACGAAAAGTAATACGAATGAAGAAAATAGAAGACCGCGTCGCTTTCCAATTGGCGAAATAATGTATTGGATCCAATTGGCTTTACGTCATTCCAACCCATATGAGGGAGGTGTGTTTTTTGTTCCAGCTTCGTGGCGTCGAATTTCTTGACGACGCCGTCGAGCCAACCCAGGCCCGCCGCGACCCCTTCCTCGCTGGATTTCGCCAACATCTGCATACCAACGCAGATACCCAACACGGGGAGATTGCGCTTGAGTACGAGGTCGTCGAGTATTTCGCGCATTCCGGAGTTTTGTAATCGATCCATTGCATGGTCAAAGGCCCCAACGCCGGGCAAAATCAACTTAGACGCAGCTTCGAGATCATCTGGCCTCCCTGCAATCGTACATGGGATATTCAGACGCTTGTATACGTTTGCAAACGCCTGAACGTTGCCGAGACCGTAGTCGATAATGACTATCATATTGCCGACTTGCCGAAAACGTTTAAGAATTTTGGAGTTGAGGATTGCAGTCCGATCTCCATGTTCATCACGAAGTCATGGTCGTCGTTAGCGCGTTCTTCGTTTCGGGCATGTATTCCGGCATCAGCTCTTTCAATTTTGCCCTAATTCCTTCTGCGTCCTGATTTTCTGCAAGAGTTACGAGCTGGTCGATGTGTTCGTTTAGGTTAAACCATTGCTCTTGCGCTGAATCTTCTTCGAGCGAACTATTTCGCAGGACCATAATTTTTTCGTGCATTGTCGACGTAATTCCCTCACCCTCTGTGATGAGTTCTTCATACAGTTTTTCGCCAGGGCGAAGTCCTACGACCCTGATTTCGATATCCACGTCGGGTTCCAGGCCGGAAAGTCTTATGAGATCTCTCGCCATATCGATGATTTTGACGGGCGTACCCATATCTAGAACGAACACCTCTCCACCGGTGCCCATTGCCCCTGCCTGCAATACAAGTTGAGATGCCTCGGGTATGGTCATGAAGTACCGTGTAACTTCCGGGTCCGTTACCGTAATCGGTCGTCCCTTTTCAATTTGCCGCATAAATAGAGGGATTACGCTGCCGGAGCTGCCGAGAACGTTTCCGAATCGCACAGCCATTTGCTTGCATTGAGGCGCGATAGCACTGGAATGTTGCGTTAGTATTTCGGCCAGCCGTTTAGACGCTCCCATGACGTTTGTCGGTCTCACCGCCTTATCGGTAGAAATCATGACGAATCGGGCTACACTACCGTCGCTCTTTTGGCACATTTTAAGGAGGTTTCTAGTGCCAATGACGTTGTTGTATATGGCCTCCCATGGGTTAAGTTCCATCATCGGTACATGCTTATACGCTGCGGCATGGAACACAACGTCAGGGTTGTAACCCTCAAAGACCATTTCTAGATGTGATTCGTTTTGGACTGCGCCGAGGACCGCTATGAATTCGAGTGCCGGAAAATTCTGTTCAAGCTCGATCTCGAGTTCGTATAGTGGACTCTCGCTTCGATCAAGCAGTACAAGACGTCTTGGCGAGAACGCAGCAATTTGCCTACAGAGTTCTGAGCCAATTGAACCCGCGGCACCGGTGACCAATACAGTTTTCCCGGTGAGGTATTCTTGGATCGTCCCTTTTTCCAACATAACCGGTGGGCGACCCAAGAGATCGGCAAATGAAACATCACGTATCGTCTTGATGCTGACGTTGCCATCAATGAGTTCGCCCATGCCCGGGACGGTCTTGAACGTTACCCCGGTGTCTTTACACAAGTCGATAATGCGGCGCATGTTTGATGCTGGCGCGTAGGAAATGGCGATCACGATTTCCGAAATCGACTTCTGAAGGGCGATCGCTGATACGTCATCAACACTTCCGAGTACAGGCGTTCCATGTATGTATTTGCCGATTTTGCTTGGGTCGTCATCCAAGAATCCAACAACGGTGTACTTGAGCCGGGCATTCTCTGCGAATTCTCGCAGAATCTTTTCGCCCGCCCCTCCTGCGCCAACGATTAGGATGTTCTTGTGATCCGCCGCGAACTTGCGGGAAGCAAAAAAGTCGTTGGCAAGAAATTGCATTGGGGTGTGAGCAAAATACAAACGGATTGCGACCCGAAATCCTGCGAGAAACAAGAAAGTGAAAATCCCGTCGAGAATAAAAACGGCGCGCGAAAATCCTTGGAACTGGTGTGTAATGAGAATCGTCGTCAGGATTATCAGGCTGCTAACCACAGATGCCTTCAGTACATTCAGCAGATCGACCAAACCCGTATATCGCCACATTCCCCGGTAAAGGTTGAAATACCAAAACACAAGAAACTTGCACGCAAACATTGGAAGTATAGTTGAGCGGAAAGTCGCCAACTCCGTTGCCGGAATGTCGCCGTCAAACCGAATTGCATAGGCAGAGAAATACGCTGCGACGAGAAGGCACAAATCGGCTCCCCGCATCAACCACGTGTACCACGCTCTTGTCGTTCGCTTTTCGTTCAAATCAAGTTCAACCGTTCATTACTTAAATCGATTAGCGTCTCTTCACGAGGTGAGCGAATGTTATCTCACGCATCCTATCGAATGGATCGTCGTTCTAGTCCCAGAGCACGCATTACCCTTGTGCCCCAGACGAATGTCTTCAATTGCGATTTGTAGTCCTTGTAGCTCTTGATCGGCAAATCCATGCAGGCCTGGAGCTCGTCGACGGTTACACCAAGTTTAGTGGCGATGTATTCAAAGTCATGCGCGATTTTGTCTTTATCGTATGGGGGCGATTTTAGTTTTTCGACTGCTTCTTCGCGCGTCATCTGATTGGTCACGATCAAGCTGGAGAATTGAACTTTTCTCGTGTCGTAGCCGAATCGTTCTGGAAGCCAGTACCCTTCGTAGAACTGCGTAAATCGCGATTCAAAATGCTTTTGCGTATAAACCTGCCAGCTGTAGGTGTCCTCCAGCAACTTTGCGGCATCTTCCTTTATGTAAGGTACGTAGTTCAAAGGCCGTTCCACACGGATCCCTTTGAAGTATCGTAAATAGACTTTGTGGCGGAGTATATTCGTTACCGGATAGTTCTTCAATGGGCGTTGGCCGAATTGTCCATGGATGTCGCGCAGTTGAACGAGGTCGCTGCCCATGTAGGTCCATGCCATGGGATTCTTGATGCACTCAGTCGAGTGATTGGCGCCTGTCAAAATGTATTTAACCTTGTGCTTCTCCGCGAAATTGTACATGGAAGCGAAGATGGCGTGATCTTGGGGCCAGTCGATGTGGGGAACGCCCGCCTTGAAGAATGCCAATTGGAGGTCTTTCATCTCCTCCCAGTCGATGACTTCCGTATACAAATCCAGCCCCAGTTTGTCGACAAGTTGTTCAATGTTGTTCACTGAAACTTGTGAATTCCAGCCGCAATCGATGTGAAATACGAGGGGGCGAAGTCCTAATTCCGCCGTAGCGATGTGCAGCAAGAACGAGCTATCGACGCCGCCGCTCATGCCCATGATGCAGTCGAA
>JAJDAB010000615.1 GCA_029262095.1 Candidatus Hydrogenedentota bacterium | reverse complement strand
AACTCGAATGCCCCACTCGTCCACAGGCAGTCCATTCGGTAGTCCTACATCGCCAACGCCCGCGATCGAGAGCCACGCATCCGTAAACCGCCATCCAAGTGACGGCGATTTCTTGCCGTAGTCCATGTGGCCGTAGACCTTCTTACCGTCGATTTCGCGTCCCGTGAAGAACTCCGCGATATCTTCGTACGCTTCCCAGTTGATCGGCACGCCAAGGTCATAGCCAAACTGTTCCTTGAATGCAGCCTGCAAATCCGGGCGGTTAAACCAGTCGTACCGGAACCAATACAAATTCGCGAATTGCTGGTCGGGTAGCTGCAATTGATTCCCGTCGTAGTCCTGTCCGAATTCGAGATTGAGGAAATCTTCGAGATCGAGGCCGGGATTTGTAACTCCACTCCCCTCCCCCGCCATGTATTCGGACAAATTCAGCGCACTGTCCGCGCGCAAGTGCGTGCCGATAAGATCGGCATCGTTCACGAAGATATCGTACAGTTTACGTCCGGTTTGAATCTGGGTCTGAATCCGATCGACGATCGTGCCTTCGCCAATGATGTCATGCGTGACCTTGATGCCGGTCATTTCAAAGAACGCGGGCGCCAACACTTCCGATTCCCAGTTGTGCGTGCGAATACCCTCTGCAACGGATTGGATTTCCATCCCGCGAAACGGTTCCGCCGTTTTCGCGAACCAACGCAGTTCTTCGATCTGCTCATCCGTACTCAGAACGGAAGGCTGAAATTCAGCCACCCATTTCTGAATCGCCACCTCGGGATCGAAATCATCCGGCAACTCGACGCGCTTATCGCCGCCGCCGCACCCCGCTAGCAAAATCACCGTTAGAAAAAAGACACCCACCCGACTCATACGCATTCGCCCATTCCTTAATTTGAGGAGTTGAATTCTTATGATAACGAATTAGCCAAACGTGCGCGCTCTAGCCCCAACGCGCGACAACTACACACCAAAGCACCGTGATCGCCGTACCAATCCATACGAACGCTGTCCCGAAAAACGCCAGCCAAATCAGATGAACGCCCACAATCGACATCACACTGATAAAAAGGCGGTCGCCACGGGTCGTGGGCATGGGCAGGAATCCTGCACGGGCAACGCTTGGCGAGAATCGATCCCAGACCGCCATCGCGGCAATCGTGCAGAGGAGGCCGCCGATGACTAGGGCACTCGGCACCGTCCAATACATCCATCCAAAGTTCTCCGCATACCAATCCCCCATCGTCACACCCGCCCCAGGGCAAAGCCCTTGGCCATGTATTTGCGAATGAAGAACACCGCAATCGCTCCCGGAATCACGGTCAACACACCGGCCGCAGCCAACAATCCCCAACGCACGCCTTCCGCGCCGATCCCTACGGTCAGCGTCACGACGACGGGCTTCGCATTCGTGACTGTCAACGACTTCGCGAGAATCAACTCGACCCATGAAAACGTAAAGCAGAAGAACGCCGCAACGCCGATCCCCGGACCGATAAGCGGGAGAAAGATTTTACCGAAGAATCGGGGGAAGGAATAGCCATCGATGTAGGCCGTCTCATCAATCTCACGCGGGATGCCGGACATAAATCCTTCGAGTATCCAAATCGCCAGGGGAATATTGAACAAACAATGCGCGAGTGCCACGCCCAAATGAGTATCAAACAGGCCCAACGCGGAATAGACCTCGATAAAAGGGACGATAAACGCGGCAGCAGGCGCCATGCGGTTCGTTAATAACCAGAAGAACAGATGATGACTCCCGCGAAATGTCCATCGTGAAAACGCATACGCACCAGGCACCGCAACGGCGACCGTAATCAAGACGTTTAACAGGACATACATCAACGAATTGACGAAACTGCTTCGCCAGACTTCCGACGAAAAAATCTCGGCATAATTCTCGAATGTGACCTCGCTGGGAATCAACGTAAACTCGGACAGAATTTCCTGGTCCGTCTTCAGCGACGTCACAACCATCCAGTAAATCGGAATGAACAGAATGACGAAGTAGACCGCGAGGCCCAAGTAACGCTTCTTCATCGCCTCACCTCCCCGGCCCGGGTCATAGCCTGGAAGAAAATGAAGCTGAGCAGGATAACGATGTAGAGATATATCACCGAGGCGGCACCGGCATATCCCAATTCGAACGATTCCGCCTTTCGCGCGACGAATAGACTGAGCGAAGTCGTCGCGTTACCCGGGCCACCGCCGGTAAGCAACAATGGCTCCGAATAAATCTTAAAGGAATCCATCAGCCGCAACAGCACAGCGAGGATGAGCACCGGGCGCAATTTCGGCAAAGTCACATACCGAAATGTCGCGACCGCTGATGCGCCATCAATTTGAGCGGCACGGTAGAACGCGTCGGGAATCGACTGCAGCCCCGCATACGCCAGGAGTGCAACGAGCGGAGTCCAGTGCCAGACGTCAATCAGGAATACTGTAATTACCGCGTCGAATTGATGCAGCGAGACGTTGTAATTGTAACCGATGAGCGCCAATGCACGCGGCACAACGCCGATTCCAGTCTGTGTAAATAATCGCCAGATAATTCCGACGACGTTGTACGGAATGAGCAACGGTATACCGAGCAACACTAACGCTACGCCGGATCCCCATCCTTTCCGTGGCATTGCGAGTGCAATAGCGATTCCAAATGGGATCTCTACGGCGAGCACAAGCAAGCTAAACACGATCTGCCGAAGCAGTGCACCGCGAAACGCCGGGTCTTGCAGGACTTCAACGTAGTTTGCCAGACCGACGTATTCGGGCTCCGATCCGACAAAGATATAGTGCAGCGAGTAATTGACCACGGTCATCAATGGGATAAACGCGCTCATCGCCATGATGGCCAACGCCGGTAATAGAAACAGCCACGGGTGCGGTTTCATAAAACACGCACCGTCACGCCGGTCATCCCGATCGAAGCCGGGGTGACATCGGGCAATGCGCGTTCCCTGTGCACGCGGAATCTAAACATCCGGCACGTCTCGGGGATATAAATGCACAGACTCTTCCTCAAACACACAATGAATCGTATCGCCCTCAGCCGCTTGCACCGCTTCTCCTGCGCGCAATCGAAATGAAACCCCACCCGCATTCACAGTCATAATTCGATATGCGCCCGCATGCTCTATCAGGGAAACGTCCGCTGTGATTGAACGGTCATCGTCGCCGCTGATTAGGCGGACGTGTTCGGGACGAATTCCGAGCGTAAGTGCGCTAGATTGAATGCCGGCATTCAACCCAGCATGTAGCGGCAACGGAAGTTGAAATCCACCGCAATCCAGTCCCCCTTCAGTACGCGTACACGAAATGAGGTTCATCCCAGGGCTACCGATAAAATAGCCAACGAACGGTGTCGCCGGATGTTCATGCAATGCCTGTGGCGTTCCGGTTTGTACGACTTCGCCATCGTGCATCACCGTCACGTTATCCGCAAAGGTCAACGCTTCATGTTGGTCGTGCGTAACGTAAATCATGGTGAGATTTGTAGCCCGCTGAACTTCGCGGAGCTTACGACGCAAGTGCCATTTCAATTTCGGATCAATGACCGTCAGCGGTTCATCCAATAGGACCGCAGCGGTATCTTCACGCACGATGCCGCGCCCGAGTGACACAATCTGTTTCTGCGCGGCGCTAAGCATTCGCGCGGGGGTCTTGAGGTCTTCCGTCAAGTCTAACAACTCCGCGACTTCACGAACCCGGTGATCCACATCGGACTCCGGAATGCGTCGATTTCGCAACGGAAACGCCAGATTGCCAAACACATTCAAGGTCTCATACACCACGGGAAACTGAAATACCTGCGCGATATGGCGGCCTCGCGCATCCAAGCCGGTCACATCCCGGCCATCGAACAGGATTTTTCCATGGTCTGGACGTAACAAACCCGAGATGACGTTGAGTACCGTAGTCTTCCCGCAGCCAGATGGCCCTAACAGCGCGTTCGCACTTCCGTCTTCCCAGGAAAGGTTAAGGTCCGCCATTGAAAACGCATCGGC
>JAJDAB010000614.1 GCA_029262095.1 Candidatus Hydrogenedentota bacterium | reverse complement strand
GATTGATTTCGTCCGCGAGCAAAATGTTGGTGAATATTGGACCGGACACGAACCGCAGTTCGCGGTGCCCACTTCCACGATCCTCTTCGATGATTTCCGTCCCAATGATATCGGCGGGCATGAGGTCGGGTGTGAACTGAACCCGCCGGAATTGGAGATCGAGAATCTGCGCCACCGAACGAATCAGCAGGGTCTTCGCGAGGCCCGGCGCACCCGTTATCAGTGCGTGGCTGCCGGAAAAGAGCACAATCATTAGCTCTTCGACAACGCGGTCTTGACCGACGATGACATGCCGAAGCTGTTCCATCAGCCGGTCGCGGCCAGCTTGCAGCTTGCCAAACGCCTCTTCTTCTCTGTTCGTTGGAGTCGCGGGGGTTTCTGTGGTCAACGGTCTGCTTAGCTCCTGCGTTCGTTCGCCAACGGATGGCGTACCTTTAGTGCGTCATCGCGTAGACGACGATATTAATGCCAAGCGGATACGCCTTCTTGGCCGAAAACTCTTCGAAGTAAGACTTACTGACGCTCTCGCGTTCCCACCCATCACCCAAATCGGTGTTGTGGGCCACAACAGCCATCAGACGGCCTTTCTTGTCTTTGATGCCGTGAAGCGTAGCCACTTTTGCGTCATGGCGTTCGTACGTCACGCCCGCATTCACCCAAGTGTTTATGGATGGAACTTGGGGCATTTCGTCTAACGTAAACACGCAACGAAAAATCTCATGGGTGATCGGAATCTCGAACATTTGGTATTCGGGTTCCGGAAACACCTGCGCGATTTCGTACGCCCAATTCTGCCATTCGCGTTCACCCCAAAAGTCGTCCACAAAAAGGAACCCGCCGCGCAGCAAATACTCGCGCAACCAATGCCGTTCCTCTTTTGTAAAATATAGGGATCCAACTTCAAGCATGTAAACCCAAGGATAATTGAATAGTTCGGGGTCGGTTAGCGGTAGATTTACATATCGAATTTCGCCGTGCTCGTCCCGGTTGACTTCAATTGTAGTCAGTTGCGACAACCGTAGCGAAAAGTTGTGATCGGATTCCGGATAATCGGTCGCCCAACCCCAACCGCGCCCCCCGCTGTTGTATTGGATTCTGCAAAACGTAAATTTATTCGGCTCGAATTCTAGTGGCGCTGATTTTCCCATTTGCGGATGGCTACGCATCCGGTATTGCGACCATTGCGCGCCGCCGGCCTGGGCGTGGACGGACGGATCGGCACCCGTCCCAAGTACCGCCGCTATCGTAATACCAAGTGAGGCGATCACAACGCGGGGATATCACTTTCCGTTTCTTGTTCCGCGTCTACGATGCGAAGTAACTGCTCCTGTGCATCCCAAAAATGCGGCGTCCGTTCCAAAATGCCGAGCGTTTCCTTCCGCGCGTCGTCCCACTTTCCAAGATCGCCAAGCAGTCGCGCCCGATCGAGTAGGTAGTCAATGTCGCGGGCGGTATCGAGTTTTGCGAGTTGCGCTAAGGTCGTGAGTGCAGCGTCCGTCGCGCCGGTCTCTATTTGTCCTGCGAGGAGCGCTTTTCGAACTTCGATGTCGAACGGATTGATGCCGACGGCAAGATCGGCCACGCGCACAACGTCTTCCCAACGTTTACGGTTTTGATAGATCGTGAAAAGTTGGTTCATCGCGGAGAACGGTGTCGAATGTTCTGCGATGACGCGCTCAAGGGTTTCCACCAGTTTGTCGCCATTGGCAGTTTGTGAATACACATCGATCAATTGAAACAGCGGCGCATCGGCAGCCGCGTAATCCGGAAAGAGTGTATAGGCTTCCTCAAGCGACTTGACCGCCGAATCCCATTGTTTGCGGTCGATTGCTCGTGCGGCCTTGGCCATCGCTTCTTGGAACGGAGCAGGGCCATCGTCCTCCTCGTCGTCGTCTCCGGCGAATGGATTCTTATCCCCAAGAACGCGGTCCAACAACGATTCTTGTTCCGTCTTGACGTCAGCCATTTTGGGCAAGTTCTTGTAAGGTTCGAGCCGTGTCTTGAGAAACGCCTTAAACGCCGACTCGAGTTCTTTGATGGACACGCCGGCTGCACCAGCGATAGCGTCGTGTGTCTGCTCTTCGGCTGCGATACGTTCGAGGCATTCGACCAGGGCTTCATGGGAATACGTTTCAACGAAGTGCTTAATGAATTCACCGGCCACGAAATAGCCCATCATGAGGTGACCCGTGCTCTTTGGCTGGATGAAGTACGCCTCGATGTCGCGCAGACCGGGCAATGACTCGGTGTCCACGATTGGTTTGAAATCGACCAACATGTCTTGGCCCCAAGCACCCGATCGTTGAGTCTCTTCGTACACAGAGATGCCTTCGGAGAGCCAACGCGGCATTCGGTTTTTCGTCTTTTGCAGTGTGATGACATGGACAAACTCGTGCCAGAGTACTGCGTGCCAGTTCATCGTTCCCGGCTCACGTGCACTGGGGGAGTCCATGGTCACCAATTGTCCGAAACAAATGCCAAGATGCCCCGCATTGCCGGGAAGGCCGAGCGCACGAACCATGAAGTCATCGTGATTATCGAAGATTTGAATCAGCACCGGTGTCTCAAGTTCGATGCGGTACTTCTCTTCGTAGTGCGTACCCGCTTCTTCTAGCAGCGCGAATGCGTCTTCAACAAGAATGTCTGCTTCGTCCGCAGGCACTTGCAGTTTGAAATCGCCTCGTTCGATGACCTTGAACTGGCTCATCGAATCCATGAGCGTAAGCATGTTGTAAATCTGAACGTCGTAAGGATCGGCATCGAAGGCGAGTTCGAGTTGTTCGAGTCCTTCTTCTTCGCGGCCCACGCGTAAAAGGTCGAACGCGTATAGTGCGCGCGCTTCACGGTCATCCGGGTTTACTTCAATCGCTTTGGCCTGATACTCGACGCCTTGTTGAAATCGATAGTGCCGTGACGCAATGCGACCGGGAATGCGGAACACTTCAGAGCATTTCGGATTAAACGCGAGTGCTTGCTGCTGAATCTTGGCCGCGCCCTCGTCGTCATCCCTGAGATACAATCCCGCCGCCTTGAGCGCTAGGAATCGGGTCGCGTTCGGATTGATAGCCAGGGCCTCGTCAATGAGACCGATGGCCTCACTAAACTTGCCCGACTCAAGGAGCTTGTCCGCCTGAATCGCACGAATACGCGGATGATTCGGATTGGCTTCCAGCACACGATCGACCGTTGCTTCCAGGCGCGGATCATACGACTGCCAATAGCACTCCGCGAGACCACTCAGTGCGTCTTGATCTTCGGCGTTCAACGCGAGCGCTTGGCCGTAATAGTCCGCCGCAACGTCATAGCCTTTTTTCTGATATGCAAGATCGCCCGCGGCAATAAATGCACCAGGCTCTTCCGGATTCGTTTCCATCAACGTATCGTAATGCGCAGAGAGAATGGTCTTGGGCGGCTGATCGAGCATCAGTAAAATACGGCCGAGTGCGACCTTGTCGCGGTACGTGGCCCGATTGGAAAACCGGCTTGTGATGACACGTCTGCCCTTTTCGAGCGTGCGCTTATATTCTGCCGTGAGGCCCCGATAGTGGTAGTACCGCGCAAGCGCTTCAATTTCGCTGGGCTCGGGGTAATACTCCCCCATCTCTTTTTCGAGGATTTCGATCGCTTTGTCGACGTTGCCGACCAGGAAGTAAAGTTCAGCGCGGTCGACCGTCAAACTACTCGGAACACGACGCAATTCGATGATGTGCTTTTCGATTGATCCTCGGGCTTTGTCGTATTCGCCGACGTGCCATAATTTTTTGTAAGCCGGTTCCTCGGCAGCGAATGCGATACTAGCTGTCGCCAAGAGCATGGCGAACATAGGGATAGATTTCCGATGGCGCGACGGCCGGGGGGATGATTCGAAGACTTGGCAAAAATGCTTCATGCAATAGGGTCTAGCGGCTGAATCAGCAGTACGAGGGCCAGTATCCTTGGCGGATACCGGGCCTGTCAAGGCAGCGCGCACCGCGCCGCCCGGAAGCCGGTCACAGCCAACCAAGTGTCGGCGGACCGCCCCTTGGTTACGCTGACAACCCGCGAGCCTTGAGATGGTCCCCAAGCACTTGCCGGTACTCGTCAATTTCCACGTCGCGCTCGCAACACACCAACATCAACGCGCCATCGCTACGGAAATTGTCGTCCCATTCGATGACTTCTGCGTCGGTCCAATCGGGATTGTATTCCCTGAGGCGCTCATCCGACAGGTTGGTGAAATAGGCACGAACGCTAACGTCGGTTTCGTCCATCCGCATATCGGCGGGCAAGTGTTCGTAGTCAATAGTTTGATTCGATTCGCTCATTGCAGCCTCCTTAGCACTCGGGCGCCACAGCCGCGCCGGATTGGTTCCTGAACCTAATACTCGCAAACAGCACTGTGTACGTCAACCTGCGGCACGTCCGATTTTCGGACCCCTTCCTCATGGCATACGTAGCAGTCCTGACGGGTCTTCAGCAGCTCGTGGGCCTCGGTCGACTGATCGTGGATGTCGTGGCAGGTCATGCACGTTTCACCGGTGAGACCCCGCACGGCCACGTCACGTATATTCATGAGTACGTGCGCGTCGTTCGGATTCAACGCGTCAATCGCTTCGTCGGAAAAATCGACTTCAAAGTCTTTGAATACATTGTCGCCGGGCACGAAGTTCGTGGGGTAGGGGCGGCCTGTACTCCGTGATGTACCCGTGCGTATATGACAAGAAGCACAGATGGCCGTAAGCACTTCGGGGCTGTGTTTGCCTGTTTTCGAAAATAGCGCTTCTTCTGGATTGGCCGCGTGGGTCGTCGGGACTTCACCGTGGCAGACAAAACAATCGTGGGCAACGGCCTGATAGGCGAGGGTTTCGCGGTCGACCCCGCTGGCGTGGCAGCCGGCACAGCGTTCGGCGAACGCGGCTGCGTCCCATTCCCGTGCGCCGGATTCCGGCACTGAAATTGACTGCGCCGTCGGCTCTTCGTTCGCGTTGAACTTGATCGGCAACATTTCCGCTTGCCCATACTTAGCGGAACGTTTCATGTAGCGTGCATGTTCCTTCGCCCCCAGCAAGAGGCCAATCTCCTCCGCGACATCCTCGAGCCCCTCAAAATTGGCTAGTGCTTTCATCGCGGGCTCATCCGGCGTGGCCAGTCGCATTGTTCGTTGATGGCGATTACGATTCCATCGAGTAATCGAATCGGTGCGGTGACAAAATAGGCATTCGCCGCCTTCGGTGAACATCGGCAACTTTTCGTCGACGTGATCGTCACCCCATGCGGCGGGGTCCGACAGCTGATCGGCCGTTTGGGCTTCTATGGACGGGGCGTTCCATGCAATGACAAAGGCCGACACGAGTACCACCGCGATAGCGTATGCACGGACCAACAACATCGAACGACCGCTTAATCTCGAATCATCGAGTGGGGAGGGCGAGGCTCCTGCCGAGCCGGCGTGTTGATTGGGAACCATTTTCTGTGCGTCGCTGCTAATGCGTCATGGCGTACGTGATGATGTTCACACCGATGGCGTAACTCGGTACGGAAAACTTTTCGAAGTACTCTTCCGCTTCGGTTTCACGCTCCCAACCATCACCCACGTCTGAGTTGTGGGTGGCCACGACCACCAACCGGCCTGTGTCGTCTTTCCAACCGCGAAAATGCACCTCACTCACGCCAGCAACGCCGCCGTGCGGATACTTGTGCTGATCGGGCGGATCAAAACTTTGCTTTAATGTGTCGTAGAAAATCTTGGCCGGAATCTGCGGACACGTAGGAAGCGGAAACACGATCTTCAGGATCGGATGATCATCGGGAATGTCAAAGTATCCTTGATCGGGAAACACTTTTTTCATATTCCGTTCGAATTGATTCCATTCCGCTTCACCCCAGAAATCGTCGACCCACAAAAAGCCTCCGTTCATGAGGTATTTGCGGAGCGCCGAAACCTCGTGATCGGTCAACCGTTGCCAACCGACGTCGCACATATAGAGGAACGGATA
>JAJDAB010000613.1 GCA_029262095.1 Candidatus Hydrogenedentota bacterium | reverse complement strand
AGCGCAACCATAAAACGTCGACACCGCCTTACCAACCTTAATTAACATCGTTACCGGTACTTCTGTCATTCATTGGTCTCTAGTGGCACAAATACGGTCAAGTCTGAATAATATGTTTGGTTTGCAATACATTGATCTTCTTCCACACGCAATCAATTCAGTTATGGCATATTCTTAAATCATTTAATATCAGTTATTTACAAATTTTACTTCGAACCTCGATGAATTCTGTTGACAGGCACGCGGTTTGCTCTACTCATTCGGTGATCAAGATTGTAGAGGAGGGGGAACACGATATGACACCGGTTGGAACATTACTTGAGAATGCGGACCTCATCAGTGCCAATGACGTCTCGCGCGCACTAGAGCGGCAAACCCGTGAAGGGGGCCGCATGTTACGCAATCTATTCGCGCTCGGCGCGATTTCCAGAGGCGCGCTCTATCGTTTTCTAGCGTCCCAAGGCGTGCCTACCTTGAACCCCTTGAATCATAGGGTGTCGTCCGACGTCCTTGAACTTCTGCCAGCGGAATTTGTCGTGCAACACGAGATGATGCCGGTTGACCGTATGGGGCCGATGCTGACGGTCGTCATGCTTTATCCATGGGATGAAGATGCAATTCACGCGGCCGAGAGTCTGACCGGACTTCGTATCAATGCGTTCCTCTGCGACTCTGACGATTTTGCAACGGCCTATCATAGATTTTTCTCTCGTTCGCTCGAAGAAGACTTGGTATCAGACGCGAAACAAAGTAGCGAAACTGAAACGCCTTCGGCTGCGCCATCGACCTATGACCTGAACGCGTTGCGCGCCGATGTCAGCGAAATCGACGATTTGCCGGTGCTCGCAGCAACGATAAATCGAATTTCGCATATCGAAGATTTAACGCCCGCACGATTGATCGAGTGCATTGCATTAGATGTTGCTGCGACCGGAATTGTCCTTCGCGAGGCCAACGCGTTGCGTAAAGGTGAGGCAAATTCAGTCGTCCGTATCGATGATGCAGTGCGGATTCTAGGTTGTGATCACGCGCAGGATGCAATTCTTAGCGCGCCAGTCATCGCGAAATCGAACGAACGTATTACCGAAGAATACGTGCGCGTTCAGCGTGAGTCGGTAAATGTAGCCGTTCTGGCCCAGAATCTCGCTGACTCCTGTGGCGACGAGATTAGTCAAGCACCGTACGAAATAGCGTTGCTCGCGAATGTCGGCCGTTTGGCATTGATTGAGCTGGTGCGCCGTGAAAGTGAAGGATCAAACGATTTCGACCATCCCGAACGCTTTCGAGCACTCGTAGAAGCCATTTCGCAAACAGATTTCGCGGCTGCAGGCGCTCAATTGGCCACCGCATGGGGATTACCCAAAGTTTTTGTGGAGTCCATCCGCCAAATGCGGACGCCCACGCTCGCCCGCCAGTACCGCAAGACTGCAGCATTGGTTCATCTCGCCGATTCAATCGTGCGGCGGACCTCAGTCTTGCTGGAGAATGATTGTGAAAATTCGCTTAACACACTTGGATGCTCTTCTGCAGCCGTTCATCGCGCGCTGTGGCCCGCCGCCCAATACAAGACCGTCAACACCATGCCGGTCGTAACCGCCATCGCATAAACCGCCATCGCAAAACTCTAGGGGAGAACGAAACATGCAGAACAAAAACGGATTTACACTCGTAGAACTACTGGTCGTCATTTCAATAATTGTCATTATCGCTGCGATCGCAATACCGAACTTCATGCGATCGCGCATGAGCGCCAATGAAGCGTCGGCGCTCGCGTCGTCGCGGCAAATTGCCACCGCGCAAACCGCATTCAAAGCTTCGAACTTGTTTGATAGCAACGCAGACGGCGAAGGCGACTACGGTACACTTGGCCAGTTGGCCGATCCCGATGGCGCTGGCCAAACCCATCCGTACATCGACGAAGTACTGGGCGCTGGTACCAAAGGCGGTTACGTGTTCAACATAATCATCACCTTGGGCGACGTAATCAACACACCGAGTTACACGTGTCTTGCCACGCCGGTGAATCCCGGCCAAACCGGGCAGCGCCAATACTTTGTCGATGATTCTGGGCTCCTCCGCACCACGCTCGACGGCACCCCCGCCGGGCCAAATTCTCCCGTTATCTAACAGAAGGAATCCTCCATGTTCACAGCGCTTCTGCGGTATCTCTATGTATCTTTCGTAGAGGGGGGAAGCGAGGAGCAGGATTCCCTGGGCCGGGTGGAGGCCAAACCAGAGCCCATATTACGGGAACGCAATCGGGATCAGAATCACGACAAAAAACGTTGAGGAAACCGGAAGTCTCTGGTAGGCTATTTAGTAGTTACGTTTATTAGGACGCCAATCCGAATGCAAATCGCGCTAAGCCTTGGGAGCAATCTGGGCGACCGCGCGGAAAATTTGCGCCGGGGCCTCCGAGCGATCGATACAGTTGAAGAGGTACGGCTCGAAGCTTGGTCGCATTGCTACGAGACGGAACCGGTCGGCCCTCCGGGGCAGTCGTCATTCCTGAATCTAGCGGCGATCGCCGACACCACTTTGCCGCCGCAATTGTTCTTGAGTGCGATGCTAAACATCGAGCTCGACAACGGTCGTGTTCGGCAAGAACGTTGGCAGCCGCGGGCACTCGACATCGACATCATCCTTTGGGGCGATGCGGTGATTGATCAACCCGACTTGTTTGTACCTCACCGCGAGTTTCGAACGCGCGCGTTTGTGCTGACGCCGCTCGCGGATATCGCACCGGAAATGTCGGACCCTGTGTCCGGCATGACCATCGCGCAACTGGCCGATGCTGGAGAAGGCGTCGTTGATAAGCGTTGTAAGTTAGATCTCTGAACCGCTCCGCTTGGAGCCCAAACGGGACCGGGACGGCAATTCGTCACGGTTCAGGAGGATCTGGCCATGCCGCGTATTACCGCAGCTACGCTTGTTGAACGTAAGCGTGCAGGCGACAAAATCGCCATGCTCACGGCTTACGACTATCCATCCGCCCAACTCATGGACGCCTGTGGTGTCGACGTTATTCTCGTCGGCGACTCCTGTGCCATGGTGATGATGGGCGAAGAGAACACCCTGAACATTGGTATGGACGCCATGGTGCATCACTGCCGCATGGTATCCCGCGCCACGAAAAACGCGCTCGTGATCGGTGATCTGCCGTACATGAGTTATCACGTATCGCCGGAAGAAGCCGTGCGGAATGCAGGACGGCTTGTGATGGAAGGCGGCGCGCAAGCCGTCAAACTCGAAGGCCCCGCAAGTAAGTTTGGTCCGACCATCGAAGCGTTGTTGCGTGCATCGATCCCCGTTATGGGACATCTTGGATTGACGCCGCAATCAATTAACACGCTCGGCGGATTCAAGGTTCAAGGCAGGGGCGAGGCGGCCGCCGAACAACTCGTTCGAGAGGCCAAAGCGCTTCAAGCCCTGGGCTGTTGCGGACTCGTGTTGGAGTGTATCCCCGCCTACCTGGGTGCAGAAGTGACGCGTGCGCTCGATATCCCGACCATCGGTATCGGCGCCGGGCCGGATTGCGACGGCCAAGTCCTCGTAATGCACGACATGCTCGGCATGGGCATGTACACGAAATTCTCAAAGGTATACGCCGACGTCAAGACGGTCATGGCCGATGCCTTCACCGATTACATCCACGAAGTGAAAGCGGGCGCATTCCCGAGCGTGGAGCATTCGTTCAAATGAAGATTCTCGAATCTGCCAAAGAAATGCGACGCTGGTCCCGCGATCAACGGCGACACGGCCGAACAATCGGATTCGTGCCTACCATGGGCGCGCTCCACGAAGGCCACGCCAGCCTCATTCGCGAGAGTGTCGCGAAGAATGACGTGACCGTATTGAGCATCTTTGTGAATCCAGCGCAATTTGCGCCGCACGAAGATTTCGATACGTATCCTCGCACGTTCGAAACCGATCGCGCGATGGCCGCGGCTTTGGGTGCGGTCGCCATCTACGCGCCGCGGAGTGACAGCGTCTATCCCGAAGGCTATGCGACCTATGTGCACGTTGAGCGCCTTTCGGATGGACTCTGCGGCGGCTCGCGCCCCGTATTCTTTCGGGGTATTTCGACCGTCGTGGCGAAACTGTTCAACGTGGTCGAACCGGACCGCGCGTATTTCGGTCAAAAGGACGCTCAACAATGCGCGATCATCAAACGCATGGTGCGCGACCTCGAGTTCGATATCGACATCATTGAGATGCCGATTATTCGTGAGGCCGATGGCCTGGCGATGAGTTCACGAAACCGGTATTTAAGCGAAGGTGATCGCCAGCGTGCGTTAAATCTTTCCCGCGCACTGCAACACGCCCGCGAATTGCTCGATGCAGGCGAACGGGACGCGGCAAAAGTGATCGACGCCGTGCGATCAGCCATGCAAGACGTCCCGATCGATTACATCGCGCTCGTAGACGCCGATGACATCGCGCCCGTCGAAAAAATCGATCGACCAATTCTCATCGCCGTGGCTGCAAACATCGGACCGGCAAGGCTAATCGACAACATCAAATACACGCCGGTCGAGTGCAAGGCCAAGACCGTTCACACAACCGCCATGCAAGGGATTCAGTCATGATATTACACATGATGAAAAGTAAGATTCACCGCGCGACGGTTACGCAAGCCGATCTCAATTATGTCGGCAGCTTAACCGTCGATACTGATTTGTTAGAAGCTGCGGGCTTACAACCCTACGAACGGGTTTGGGTGCTCAACATCAACACGGGCGATCGATTCGACACGTACGTGATCGAGGGCGAACCCGGTTCAGGCGTCATTTGTCTCAACGGCGCGGCCGCGCGTAAGGGCCAGGTCGGCGACCTCGTGATCATTGTGGCGTACTGCATGATGGACGCTGAAGAAGCTAGGGACTGGGTCGGCAAAGCGGTCCTGGTCAATGAACACAACCAAGTCACCAGCATCGAAATGGGCGAACAAGCCGGGCCGCTTCCAGCGGAGTTGATGACGGTGTAGCGTCGCGTTACTCTAAACCTGACTAGACTGTTCTAACGAGGACGGAATCGACACGCGATTCCGTCCTCCTATTTTGGAGTGATGGGGGAGAGGTCTTGGCAGAGCTGCGCAGTTATTTCATTCTCGATTCGTTGCAAGAGCAACTGGCGTCTTTCATGGCGTCCACCGTACAAGGCTTCATGCCCGTCGCCGGTATGGCCGATCTCTTCGTCGAAGTCGCACCCGGCATGGAAATCGTGCGGCTGCTCGATGTCGCGCTCAAATCGACGAACGTGCGCCCGGCCATCCAGGTTGTCGAGCGGAGCTTCGGAACGTTTGAAGTCCACTCCAGTTCACAAGCCGATGTGCGACAGGCGGGCGAGTCCGTACTCGAAGCGCTCGATGCCACTGAATCCGATCGCATCAAACCGCGCATTGCATCTTCCACGGTTATTCGAAACGTCGATCCGTATCATGCGTCGATCATTAACAAGAATCGCGGCGGTTCCATGTTGCTTGCGGGGCAGACGATATTCATTATGGAAACGCAACCCGCGCTCTACGCAGTACTCGCCGCGAACGAAGCGGAAAAAGCCAGCCGCGTAACATTGATCGACATTCGACCGTTCGGAAATTACGGACGTTTATACCTCGGTGGTGAAGAAGCGGACGTTGTCGTTGGAAGTGAAGCCGCGATCGGCGCGCTTGAAGGACTTGCGGGTCGCGATGTTTCTTAATTTCTTCGTGCTATCCACAACGTCAACCGAGTTACCCACGAACCATCCACTATTTATCCACAATTGAACGACTCGTATGCGCGCGTGAAGAAAATTAATGCTAGGTTGATGCGGTACAAGTGTGTATACTCCGCCTTGTTCCACCCAGCTACCAGGTCGCCGGGTAACGAGGTTGGGGACTGCATGTGGCGCAAGTCGCCTGTAGGACGTTGTATCGCTTGCCGGTGGTTCAGTTACGATGCCCGGCGACCTGGTGGCTGGGTTTTCTTTTTGTTCGGATGGGGAAAGAGGAGGAGCCGCAATGGCTGATGCGTTGGGGATGGTCGAGACACGCGGCTTTGCCGCTATGGTTGAGGCTTCAGACGCGATGGTCAAAGCCGCTAAAGTCGATCTCGTCGGCTACGAAAAGATTGGCGGCGGATTTGTAACAGCAATCGTGCGCGGCGATGTTGCCGCAGTTAAGGCTGCATGCGAAGCAGGCGAACGTGGCGCGCGCGCCGTGGGCGAAGTCGTTACCACCCACATCATTCCGCGGCCGCATAGCAACGTCGATCTCGTGCTGCCGCTCGGCCGCACCAAAGAAGCCGCCGCCGAAACCAAAAAGTAACGGAGCGCCGGCATGCAGATTGGCCGCGTTGACGGGTCCGTGGTTGCCACGGCCAAAGAGCCATCCCT
>JAJDAB010000612.1 GCA_029262095.1 Candidatus Hydrogenedentota bacterium | reverse complement strand
TTTCATAGGCAATTTCCGAACGCTCCAGGTCTGGAAGGTTCCACCTGATGCCTTTGCCGAAGTAGTCAGCTTTGAAATGGTTCGGATCGTTTCCTTTCGCCACCACTTCTTCGTTCGGATTCCCATTGTAGTCGTAGTGGTGATCGACACCGATCAGGACGACTTTGAAAAAACCCATGTAATATGCAAGTTGTATGGCGGTGAATGTCACCGTACCACCGCTCCAAATCCCACGTCGCGGGTCCACCGAGAAGTGCGGTTTCCAGCTTTGGGGAAGGCATAAACAGTCCTGCGATGCCTCGAATAGATTCCGCCACTGCCACGGAATGAATTTGGGGCATTCAATCTTTAAAATGTCGTCATGAAACTGCTCGACCACCAAGTCGTTGACGGCAACATAATAGGTTGGCGTTGTGCCGAGTTCGCGCCAAAGCAAATAGCCGCGATTGAGCCCGAACGTTGGGACACCTTCGAGGAGCGAAAAGTCGGTTTCGTTGAGACTTGGTCCGTTACCCATGATCACGCACGTCTCGCCCAGGTGGCGGTTTTTCAGGGCAACCAGACGTGCGGAATTTGCCCGAAATTCTGACGTCCAGAACATGTGGAATTCAGCAACATACTGCATCCACTGCGCGCCCTTGCGCGCAACTCCGGGCGAGACCCCGTTACGAACGAGGGTTATTAGGCTTTCTGGCAATTTATCCGGGTGAGCCATTGAGGTCCTTTGTTCCGTTGATTCACGTGCCTTCCGCATAACATCGGCGCTGTTTGCCACGCTGTGGCGCCCTAAGGTTCCAACCGAACAGACGTGCTTGGGCACGATAGGTTAAGGTCGTGGAGACAGCCGCGAACTCCAAAAAAACAGGTACGGCTTTGGGAGCACAAACCCCTTAGATCCCACCGTAGCAGGGCGTCCACTGAGGTTTGTAATCTGCCCACAGATAATATATACTATACGCTAGGACGTTATCCCCTGTCACCAACGTGTGCCCGGCGCTCTAGGTTCTTATGTATCGTCGGAGAGATTAGTGCATGAAAGTTTCCATTATAATTCGAAGCTATAATGAAGAAGAACACATTGGTCGCCTCCTTCGTGGAATTAAAGAACAGCACTTAAAGCCTCATGAGATCATCCTGGTAGATTCCGGGTCGCAGGATCAAACGGTGGCCATCGCGAGCGAGTTCGGTGTCAAGGTTGTCCCCATCCGCAAGGAGGAATTCTCCTTCGGGCGCGCATTGAACATAGGATGTGAGGCTGCAACCGGAGACATACTCGTTTTCGCAAGTGCTCATGTATACCCTGTGCACCAAGTCTGGCTCGAGCGCCTCGTTGCACCGTTTGAGAATGAGAAGGTTGTCGTATCGTATGGGAAACAGCGCGGCAACGAACGTAATAAGTTTTCCGAACACCAAATATTCAAGAAATGGTTTCCCGAAAAGTCCGTATGTCCTCAGAAAACGTACTTCTGCAATAACGCCAACTGTGCAATCCGTAGAGAAGATTGGGCTCGTCGACGTTATGACGAGATCCTTAGCGGACTGGAAGACCTTGCGTGGGCCAAGGCTGCGCAAGAAGAAGGCGGCTGGATCGCGTATGTGGCTGAAGCCGAAATCATCCACGTGCATGATGAGACGTGGAATCGCGTTCGCAATCGCTATATGCGAGAAGCCATGGCGTTAGCCAAGATCAATGAACAAGCCAAGTTTAGTCTTGTAGATTTCCTGAGGCTGTTGCCCACGAATGTCATGACCGACTATCGCGCCGCTCACAAGCTTAGTGTGCTAAACCGTCAATTCATCTCAATTCCACTGTTCCGATTTAACCAACTCTGGGGTACTTATCGCGGCCACGCCAATCCGTGTGAAATAACAACGGAATTAAGGGACAAGTTTTATTTTCCTTCGCAGAGCGACGATCCACACCATGAACCTGTCGAACTCGCGACGGAGCGCATTGACTACGATATGCTGGATACGAGCGTGACAAAATCGTAGTACCTAGGCTTCGTCTACAGTACAGCCTCAATATCTGACTAGAAAGGCAGGCTTCATGTCTAACGAGCACAGGCTTGTTGCACTTATGCCCATGCGGCACAGTTCGGAGCGAATCCCGGGAAAGAATTACCGCCCGTTCGGCGACGGGCGGCCGCTTTTTCAGCACGCACTCGACGTACTGCTTTCCTGCCCACAGATCGACAAGGTTGTTATCGACACCGACTCGCCCGACATTGAAGCAATTTGCGCGGAAATGTACCCGCAGGTTCGCCTAATACGTCGACCTGAGCACCTTCGTGATGGTGCGATTCCGATGAATGATGTCCTACTCCACGACACCAATGAAGTCGGTGCAGAGTTCTACTTGCAGAGTCATTCGACAAATCCCTTGCTGACAAGTGAAACTCTTTGCAAAGCCGTCGATACTTTCTTCGCAAACTACCCGATGTATGACACGCTATTCTCAGTAACGAAGGTCCAGACCCGCTTTTGGGATTCTCTTGCGCGTCCCATAAATCACAACGCCAATATTCTGTTGCGTACACAGGAATTGCCACCGTATTTTGAAGAGAACTCCTGCATTTATATTTTTCCTCGCAATGTCCTTGCTGAACGCCACAACCGGATCGGTCAACGACCGTTCCTGTTTGAGATGGACCCCTTTGAAGCTCAGGACATCGACGAAGAGATCAACTTCCAGGTTGCCGAAGCTATTTTCCACGCCCGCCAGAACAAGAGTGCCAAGAAATGACCGACCGACTACTTGTCACGTGCCACCACTTACAGCGCCATTTTGAGCCCTTCCGTTCTGAACTCGAGAAGTGTGATATTGCTGCGTTCTTGCCTGATATATCTGGTCAACAGCTCGATGCCGGCTCAATGCAAGAGCACATCAAGGGCTGCTCTGCCGTCATCGCCGGCGATGATATTGTCGATTCCAGTGTCCTGCAGGCGGGAATCAACGGTGGCTTGAAAGCGGTGATCAAGTGGGGAATCGGAACCGACAGCATAGACAAAGAGACCGCTAAATCCCTTGGTGTGCCCGTCTATAACACGCCGGGCGTATTCGCTAATGAAGTCGCAGACCTCGCAATGGCATACCTGCTCCTACTGACGCGGCGGCTCCATCTTATGCACGTCTCGGTCTTGAAGGGAGACTGGCGCCAGATCGAGGGCCGCTCGCTACACGAAATGACGGCTGGCGTCCTAGGTCTGGGCTCGATCGGTCTTGCAATCGCCAAGCGATGTTCTGCGTTTGGAATGAACGTTGTTGGCAGTGACATTCGAACTTTGACGGCACAGGAGAAGCAAGCGGCAAATCTGCGACAAGTCGATCATGATGCCCTCTTGGAACAAAGCGACGTGGTTTTTCTCGCCTGCAATTTGACGCGTGAAAATAAACATTTGATCGATGCGAGCGCGCTTCGGCGAATGCGTCCTGGTAGCTATCTAATC
>JAJDAB010000611.1 GCA_029262095.1 Candidatus Hydrogenedentota bacterium | reverse complement strand
GCAATGCCAGCGCGGCGGCGAGTGATATTCGTGTTAGTGGGGCGAAGCGCATTCTCATTCTCCTGATTCACGTTGTGGTTGTACCACACTGCCGCTTCACCCGGACCCGTTTCAGCGGGCTCGGTCACGCGCAACTACAGTATGACGGTTTCGTTCGACTTTGCCGAACGGTAGATTGCCTCAATAAGCTCAACGGTACGGCGGCCTTCGCGGCCATCGATCGCCGGTGGTCGATTATCCCGGACCGCGTGCATGAATTCTTCGATCTGCCGACGGTGCGCTTCATGTTTTAACGATTTCATCGGGTCGCTCGCACCGGACCCGGTGGACGCGCCGGATTGTGCGTTACGAATTGTTTCGTCCTCCGGCGATTCTTCCGCGAATTGCCAACTGGTCACTTCCCCATCTTCGAGCACCGCGCTGCCCTGCGTCCCATGGACTTCGACGCGCGCGGGATGACCGGGCCAGATCGCGGTGCTGCCTTCGATGACGCCCATCGCTCCACTCTCGAACTTGATCATCGCGCACGCGAGGTCTTCAACTTCAAGGCCTTCATGTCCGACGAGTGCAGTCTGCGCGGTCACGCTGTGTACCGGCCCCATAAACCAGAGCAACAGATCGATTTGATGGATGCCTTGATTCATCAGAACGCCACCACCATCGAGCTTCCAAGTCCCTCGCCAAGCGCCGCTCGCGTAATACGCATCGTCACGATGCCATTTGATGTACGCATCGCCCAGCACGATTTTTCCGAATCGCCCCTTAGCGACCGCGTCGTGTATTTGGCGTGGGCCATCGGCGAATCGATATTGAAAGATACAGCCAAGTTTTACGCCCGCGTCATCCACTGCTTTCACAAGAGCATCGACGCGATCGGTCGTAACTTCGAGGGGTTTTTCCGCGATGATGTGTTTCCCCGACGCGGCGCACGCTTGTGCTATTTCCAATCGCGCCCCACTCGGCACGCAGAGGCAAACGATATCCACGTCGTCCCGATCGAGAAGCTCTTGATAGTGGGGAAATGTCGTACCACCGAATTCTTCAGCAATCCGCGCCGCGCCTGGACCACCGGTCGCACTGGCGGCGCCAATAAGTTCGGCGCCGTCTATTTCTACGATACTCTGGGCATGAACCGGCGCGATATTGCCGCAACCAATGATGCCGAAACTGATGGAAGACATTTGTTCGAGGACTCCGAAAAGCGATTCGAGGAAAAGTTTAGCCGGATATGATGGTGGAGACCGTGTAACCTTTGCAAACGCAAGCCAGTAGTGGTGTATTACCAGGAACTGACATGATTGGAGCGATCCATCGAATTTAGAGGGGTGAGCGCGACGTGCGTCGATTCAATTATTATGGATTGGAACCGTTCCGTCCCGTACGAGGAGTCTCAAGATGAAGCGAACGCGACTTTTCGCCATGACCGCCGTCGGATTGGCATTTGCCATTGCGGCAGCGTGGCTCGTCATTCGCGACAAGGGCGACGGCCAATCGACGGGGAAAATCGTATTGGCGGAGGCCGCAGAAGTGTCCGAATTGGCGATGGATCGATACGCGAAAACGTTGTCCGAGCGCGTGAACGACGTTGGATTGGTTGACTATGCCGGCCTGAAAGCCGACCCGGAAGATCTGAATGCGTTTCTGACCAGTGCCGCCAACCTCGATTCTGCGGTGTTCGACTCATGGACTGATTCCGAGCGCATCGCGTTCTGGTGCAACGCTTACAATGCGTACACGCTGAAGGCCATCATCGAGAACTATCCAATTAAATCGTCATTCTTCAAGAGCCTGGCCCATCCAAAGAACAGTATCCGCCAGATATCCGGGGTGTGGGACACGCTTCGCTGGCCCGTAATTGGAAAACAAATGACGCTAGACATGATCGAACATGAGACGCTGCGCGTGCATTTTGATGAGCCGCGCATCCATGCCGTGCTCGTTTGCGCGGCAATGAGTTGCCCGCCGTTGCGCAACGAACCCTATACCGCAGACCAACTCGATGAACAACTGAACGATCAAATGACTGCGTATATGAGCGTCAAGGACCGCTTTCGAATCGATCGCGAAAAGAATGTCGTGTATCTGTCGTCGATTCTTAAATGGTACGGCGAAGATTTCGTTAAATCATATGGCGTTGACGGAGGGTTCGGCGGTCGCGGCGAAGTCGAGCGCGCTGTATTGAACGGGTTAGCGCCGCACATCAGCGAAGCCGATGCAGAATACCTTCGGACAGCAACATATAGTGTCGGATACCTCGATTATGATTGGGCGCTGAATGAGCAGTGAGGAACACCGTTCGAGTGCGCTGGCGGCGTTGAACAAAATTGACTGAAGACACGAGGCAAGTCTCGTGCGAGAAAAGCGGTGTCAAGCCACCGCACTCCATATAATTATCAAACAAGGAATCGAACACTGAATGATCAAGCGGACATAGCGCCAGCTACAAAACGCGGCTACGTGAAGCCAATCGCGTTACTCTGCATCGTCGGCGGCCTTCTCGTCCTCACGCACTTCTTGCCCATTACGGAATGGGTGCGCGATGGATTGGCGTGGGTCGATGGCCTTGGCGTATGGGGGCCGGTCGCGCTGGTAGTGTTGTACATCCTGGCCACCGTATTGTTCGTACCCGGCGTGCTGCTGACCTTCGGCGCAGGAATCCTATTCGGGTTGGTCAAAGGTGGAATCGCGGTTTCGATTGGATCCACGCTGGGCGCGACTGCCGCGTTTCTGGTCGGCCGGTATTTTGCGCGCGACGCCGTCGCGCAAAGCATCGAAGGCAACGCCAAATTCGAGGCCATCGACCGCGCCGTCGCGAACGAAGGCTGGAAGATTGTCGGCCTCACCCGGCTGAGTCCCATCTTTCCATTCAATTTGTTGAACTACGCATACGGCGTCACGAATGTTTCGCTACGCGACTACTTCTTCGCCTCCTGGATTGGCATGATGCCCGGCACGGTGTTGTACGTGTACATTGGCACCGCAATAGGCAGCCTCGCCGACCTCGGCGAGGGCGGACGAGAACGCACCACAACGGAATGGGTCTTTTACGGAGTCGGATTGTTGGCGACTGTTATTGTGACCGTATTCATTACCAAGATCGCGCGAAAAGCACTGGCTGAAGCTATCGACGAACCCCCGGAGACTGAATAACGTGAGCACCGTTGAACGCATCGACATCCCTCCAATGGATGAACACAACACGCGCCTCGTCGACAATGTGCACCCACACGATTGGGTCAATCCGGTCCCGAACGGTCGGTACAACTTGGTCGTCTTGGGTGCGGGCACAGCGGGCCTGATCACAGCGATAGGCGCGGCGGGCCTAGGCGCAAAAGTCGCTCTCGTGGAACGCAATCTCATGGGCGGCGACTGTCTCAATGTCGGCTGTGTTCCATCAAAAGTACTCATCCGATCGGCACGTGCCGCTGCGGACGTGCGGGATGCGGGAAGATTCGGCGTGCGAGTGCCCGAAGGAGTAGATGTCGATTTCGCCGCCGTCATGGAACGCATGCGCAAGATTCGAAGCGAAATCAGCAAGCACGATTCCGCGCGCCGGTATCAGGATCAGGGAGTCGACGTATTCATAGGCCAAGCGTCCTTTGCCGGATCAAAAACAGTCAACGTCGGCGATACGAAACTGCAATTCACTAAGGCTGT
>JAJDAB010000610.1 GCA_029262095.1 Candidatus Hydrogenedentota bacterium | reverse complement strand
CGATATCCTTGATCACCTGCCGGACGGAGAATTGCCGCCCATCCGACCGTCTCTATGCAAACCGATCCCGTCATGAAAGAGAAGCGACTCGAACCAAAAGCCTGGATTGTATTGCTCGTCTCGGGTCTCTATGGCGGCGCGGATGCGCTCTGCGGACTATTTGTCAGCGTCTATCTATGGGTCAACAGTCACGACTTTGGCGTTGTGTGCGCGCATTACCTCGCGCTCTACATCGTAATCCCGTTTTTTTTCCTGCTGTCCGGGTGGTACTCCCAGGTTCGCGACCGGCTCCACGTCTATCGGCTCGGTCTCGCAATGCACGCCGTGTACTATGCGGCACTCCTCGTGCTTCGCGAGCGCGCACCCGAATATGCCGTTTATCTTGGCGCGTTTCTCGGCGTTACATGGGGCATCTACCACGCCGGGGCCAATACTTTTAATTACGACATGACATCCAAAGGACGTCGCGAGTATTTCTTTGGCACGTTGCACAGCGTTATCGGCATTTTCCGTTTACTCGCTCCACCGATCGGTGGCCTCATCATCTACCTATCGCCCGGCGACCACCTCGGATTTCAAATTGTCTTCGGTCTCGTGGTCTGCATGTACCTAGCGTGTTTTGTCCTGAGCTTCCAGATACCGTCCGACAACGAACGCCGCCCCTATCGTATTCGCAAAGCCCTTTTCCCTACGCGCGAACACCGCGACTGGCGACTCATCATGCTCGCGTCATCCACCATGGCCGGCGCCTACCACATCTTCGGATTCTTGCTCGGCCTCCTCATGTTCATAGAGACGGGAAACGAAGCCGCTGTCGGCGGATTCGGTTCACTCCAAGCCATCGCCGGCATCACCACCGCCTACATCGCGGGCCGAATCGTCACCCAACGTACCTGGAAACGATCCATCCAATTCGCGGTCATCATCCTCGTCTCCGCCGGCCTATCTGTCGTCACACACCTCTCCATCACGACGCTTATCTTGTTCGGGTTTCTACGCTCGATCGCAGGCCCACTCTTCGCCATACCCCACGCCAGCTTACGATTCGACACCATCTCCCGCACCGTCGACCACCCCGCCGAACGCATCGAATACCTCTGCGCTTGGGAAGTTCCCCTCGCCATCGGCCGCATCCTCATGATGCTCACCCTCATGACCCTCTACTACAGCTTCCCGGACAACAACCTCGGTATTCGCCTCGGCTTATTCCTCCTCTGCTCAGTACGAATCCTGACGTATCTGATCATTAGGCGGACCAGCCCGCTGCAGGCGCAATAGTCCGTTGCGGCGTATTCTCAATCCGATCCAGTACACCCGCGTTCAATTTTGCAAGAGTTTTACAATACAAATTCGTAGAGAGCGGTATAGTGCTGTATATGATCGCCTCGAGGAAGGGAGAAGTAAATGAGACACAATGCATTCATGATACTCACGCTATGGTGTGCGGTTAACACGATAGCTTCGGCCAACAACGACGATCCCCTCCGAACTATCTCTGTTTCGGGGACCGTCGAATCGAAAATCGCGCCGGATCTAATCGTGTGGCGAATAAGTCTTGCCGATACAGACTTAGATATGCGCAAGGCCAAAGCCAAGAATGATGCAAAGATCGAGTCGGTACTTGCCCTACGCGAGAAACTTGGTGTCGACAGCCAGGATATTGAGACGGGCAGCGTCAGCATCCGCCGGGAATATGAGCGGGATCAGCGCGGAGACCGGGGCGCGTTCAAACACTTCATCGTCAACCGTAGCGTTACGATTCGCCAACGTGATCTCAAACGTTTTGACGAGTTCCTCGACGCGCTCGTTGCCTCTGCAGAAATGGACGTGCATTTCAATTTCGAATCGTCGCGAATTCACGACGTGCGCGCGGAAACCCGACTGAACGCGTTGAAGGAGGCAAAGAAAAAAGCCGAAGCGATGGCGGTAGCTGTTGGAGCCAAACTAGGCGAAGTAATCACAATCACTGAAGACCAATCAAGCATGGCCATGGGAATCACTAATTCGAATGCCATGCTGAGTGCGCCGCCCATCGATCTCGCGACTGATAGATTCGTTCCGGGTGCCATGACCGTTCAGATTACCGTTTATGCAACATTCGAACTCGAATAACGTGATCCGTTGCCCCCCGTGGAAATCGAATGAGTAACTCTAGCGATCATCTACACGAATCTGTCCGGAGTCCCCGATCTCTGTCGGCGCGAGATGCACGGGGCCGGTTGTGTGTCCGGAACGAACCTCGACAGGTTCGCTCGTGAGAGAATCGGTCATGACCACGTACCACCCCTCGGACAGCGGCGGCAAAACAAACGCGTTCTCGCTATCCAGCCGCGTTCCCTGCGAGAGCGCATTTCCGAGTGTTCGCATCTCGGATTTCATGGCGCGATTTCCAGTCGGCCTATCGTTTAGCTCCCATAGATCTAAAGGATAGACCGATAGTCTTCGATCATCAGGGCTCGACACAGTCCCATGAATTGTGCCGCCATCGGCGAACGTGAATGTAACGGTGTTAGAGCCTTCGTCGAATCTTCGGTATTGAACGTCAGCGCCATAGCCCTCTTTGACCGCTGCAAACCAGAATGCACCGGGTTTTAATCTGAACGGTTCGTCAACTAGATTGCCCCATTCATCGATTGAAAACGTGAATGTCCCCAGAGAATTTAGTTCATTGCCTAACGCGTCTTGCACGCGAATTATGACAGGGACGGTTTCATCTACACGGACCGTACGTGGGTCGACACGTGGAGGCGCAGGGTCTTCCGGTTCTGCTGGCGCTAGTACAACCGCTGCAAATTGGTCCGCCAGCGAGTCGTCAACGACTATGGGGCCAATAGTGGCCGTCGAGTACCCAGGTGACGTTAGCGTTATCGTGTAACGGCCTTCAGGGACCAGCAGTAACGAATACTGGTTTCCTTCCTTAGCGAACACCGCAGAGCCCGAGTTCGATTCCGCAACTTTGGGATTCCCTGTTGGCAGCAGTTCAGATGAGACTCGCTTTACATTGACGTTCTCGATCTCCGCAGCCGGATAGCCGGGCGGAGTTTCGACAGTCAAATGGATAGCCGCACCCCTCGGCAAAACAAAGTCATGTTCAATGACTTCACCTTGATACAAGTCCAGCACCAAAGGTTCACTTTCCAGCCCCATTCGTCCTTCGGCCTTGAGCCGCCAAATTCCACCGTCTTGTGAGAATCCGAATCGTCCATCGTCGCCCGTTAATTGCAACCTGTTGCGTGAGTTTCCGAACGGATATTCGCGCAAGATGGCTGCACCCGGTACCGGATCGCCATTCGGGTAGCGTACGTGCCCTGTGATGGCTCCGGTTTCCCGTGCTTCGAGTACAAAGTGGTCCGGCTGCGGGCCTGTGCCCCACGTCTGGGAAAATGGTTTCATCGTGAATCGATGAGGCCATCCCAATCGCAACGAGAAGTGCGTGTCGGGATCAATTTCGGGAAATGCAAAGGTTCCATCGGAACTTGTCAAGTTAGAATGCAAAAAGTCGATACCGCTCCGATCCGTTGGTCCCCAATATTCAACCTCCACATCCGGCAAGGTTTCGTTCGTCCCTTCCTTCACAAGAACACCAGTGATGCCCAGTCGTTCCTGCGGATTTGTCAGACCACCCGACTCGTTGACATAGGATGATACGAATTCGGGCGCGGGACTCGATTGTTGGGCGGTGATAGCCGGTCTTTCATCGGGCGTTTCGTTCGATCCGAGTGCAACTGTATCATTCGCATCTTGCGTACTCGTGAGGTCTGGTCTGTCCTCAATCCACGAACGCTGCACGAAAAGAGTTGCAATCGCGATCAACACGATACCAATGCCAGCAAGTCCAGGCTTTGACAACAGCAACGCTCCGAGCCCGCCAAATACTGACGCCGTTGCCGCTGGAGGAGTAATACTCCGGACACTGACCATGATGGCACCCGCGAGTTCTTTGTGGTCCCACTGCGGCCGGTCCATTTCGTCGAACGTACTCCAGATTCGGCTGCTGATCTGTTTGCGCCCGTACTGAAGGCGCTTCTTCAATGCGCTCAAGCTGATACCGAGAAACGCTGCTGCGTCTTTCTGTTCCAAACCCTCGACATAACACAGAAACATTGCTTCTCGCGTACGTTCCGGCAGCCTTGCGATTTGATCGCCTACCCAATCACGTAATTCGTCGGCCGAAATCGCTTCTTCAGGAGTCGCTATCTGTACACGTGGTTCAGCCGCAAGCGTTCGATCGAATGCCTTGGAACGTTGTTCGCGCCGTTGCCAATTGCGGCACTGATTGCGCACGATCGTGTAGAACCAAGGGCCGAAACGGTTCGGATCGCGCAATGTTCCCAGCTTTGTGTACGCGTATACAAAACTATCTTGTACCAAGTCATCATGGGCTGCGCGATCCCTGACATGGCTCGAACACAAGCCCCGAGCTAAGCCGATATACCGCTTGACCAGCGAATCGAAACCCTGGATTTTGCCCGCCAATACTGCCTTCACCAACTCTGCGTCGCTCATAGTCCCGCCTTCGGCGCTCACGAACCAAGCCAACTGTCTTCTATGCAATTAGACGCGCGAGCGGAGCAATCAGTGAGTATACATTTCGTCGAGGCGCAAAAATGGCCGGAAATCGCAGAAGGCACAACAATTTCAGTATCGATGATGGAGAGACTATTATTCATTCAAACCACGCGACTCGCGTTGAGACTTCGGCGCGACAAACACACTCGAGGGATTTTCTCGTGATCGGATCGAATTCCATCGCATGATCGGCATTGAAAACTTCCCACTCTTTTTGGCGGCAGCGGTCGCGTCATTAGTCTGTCGAGTCGGGGTTAACGGTCGGTAATCCACATGTCGATCTAATCGCTTAATGAAATCCCATATTTGGGCTGGTGGGAACCGAAGTGTCAGTTCATGTTGACTATCCGCTGTGTCGGCATTCGTACTGGCATAACGCGAATTCAAGAGCGAGCTCTAACCCTTCCATGTACTCATTCAGTAGAAAGTAGACTTCTCCGCCCATCTTACTCATGAAATCTTTGCAAAATGTAACAGATTTGTGGTTTTCTGGTTGCAGACAGGTGCATCGAATCATGATTACACCCGAGAATAATACTGACAAATGACTGCGCATAGGCCATTTTCAATCACATCTGATTTCGAATTGTGAGCATCAAAGGATCTAACACATGTTGTCGAGTTTAGGAGGTGAGTATGCCTAAGATCGAGATGTACAGAATTCCTGCTCTAGCGTCCGCAACGCCCAAAGGTCCGTGGGATGTAGTGGGAGACCTAGCCAAGGCCATGGGCTCTGCGGCACCGTACGTTATTGTTGCTGCGGGAGTAGCATTTGCATTCTATGAATTCCGTAAACTGGAAGCCGAACAACAAACGAGATTAAAACAAGGACAATTGGCAGCACAAAAGCAATACCAAGACGAGATCGAGACGGCCAATACGGCGCTCCGAACTACATATGCTTCAATTCAGTCGATGCACTCGGAGCAGATAATTAGTATTAAAAGTCTCCTCGAGCTAAGTACTGCAGTAAACAAGGAAATTGATACACTTCGAGCGACCGCACAGGAAGAATCGAAACATCAGGCGGAAGAACGTAAGGAAACTGAGAAGGCAATAGCAGAGGCCGACTCTGCTCGAGAAACAGTTACTGTGCTTCAGGAGCAGATGCATCGGATCAGTGCGGAGGCGGTCTCTATCCAAGGAGACCGGCTGCTCGCTCAGGCAGAATTAACGCAGATTCAAGAAAGGCTCCAAGATGCGCGCATGGCATCTACAGCCAGCGCAGGCCAAATCGACGAACTTCGTAACGAATCGCTCGAACTCGCGCGTAGCGTGATTCGTGTTGTATCTGAATCGGAATCAGAGTTGCGGGATTCTGCTAAAGTACTTCTTGAGCGATACGATACATCTGATGATTCACTTAACGAACGTCTTCGCGCGTTCGCCGAAGCACCGGCAGATAATAGTCTGGACCTGCAGAGAACTCTCGTTGGTACCGACGAATCAAAACTGGAAGTCGCGTTGCGAAGCGATCTCGGGTTTTCTGTTGTAGCGAGAGGAGAAGAAGAAGTTTACGATCGCGATGACGCGACAACTACCGTATACGCAGCGGTTGTAGAGCAAGCCGATAACGTCTGTCGGCACGTTGTCAGGTTCTCTGTTCGTGAGGGCATTGTTGATCGCGTGACGATTAGCTCTGAGATTGTGATGGTTCGGGCGCCATATTTAAAAGATTGGATGAGCGACGGTTTGTACAAAGCGACAGACGGACCCTCCTCGAGTATGGCTAGCTTTGCACCCGACCACTGGAAATTCACAGAGGAAATCGTTGGGCTGGACGACAACGTGGAAATAATATTTGGGTCCGCGCGCGACCTCGATACGGTCGAATTTGACAATTTTGAGGTTCTTTTCCCCGAATTGTACGAAACAACGACCACTAGGAACTCTTTCCTTGGCGAAGTCGTTCAACGAATAGAGTTGTCTAAAGACATTGGTCGAAATCTGATGGCTGATACAAGATTCACAGGTCCGGGATCGCGTGAACATTTTGAAGAGTTTTTCATCAAGCTTCTAACGAGTGCCGTTGATCGCAATACGCCTACGTTGGGTGAACTATCTATTACCGGATTGAACGATGAAGCGAGAATCAAGAACAGGTTGGCTACCGATGCGCTTTCAATCGAATTCTCTGTCGACCGAGTGGAGTTTCTGGAAGCTAGTGAGTCGATACTGGATTATTTGAAGCAGATTGTCGAGATATCTGATGATGCGACACAGGTGAGCGTTCCGGGTGCGAAGTATTATGCGATCGCAAAAGTTACGCATAGAAACACGCGACATGATCCACAGCTGACAACGGCGTGCATTGCCGTAAACGTGGGCGGCGACGTGCCAATGTTTCAGTTGTACGCGTATGTACCGTTTATTGGACTTCAACCTGCGCTTATGCGTTAGAACAAGTTAGCGCTTCATTCGACCGCTGCAGAGCCCAGTTGAATTTAAGTGTCTGACATCAACAACTTCCCGCTCTTTTTGGCGACAGCGGTCGCATTGAATCTCACGCCTGGTCAGGACACGATGTTTATCATCGGGCAAAGTCTCGCACGCGGTCGCGCCGCCGGTGTTTGGTCTGCGCTAGGAATCAGCACGGGTTCGTTGGTACACACTGCTGCTGCGGCACTGGGTCTTTCGGCGGTATTGGCCGCATCGTCCACGGCATTTGAGATCGTGAAGTGGATCGGCGCTGCCTATCTAATGTATCTGGGAATTCGTATGCTGCTCGAGCGCGCGATCACCGATC
>JAJDAB010000609.1 GCA_029262095.1 Candidatus Hydrogenedentota bacterium | reverse complement strand
GGAGTAAGGCCAACGCAGGGACGCGCGGTCGAAGTCGCTCCACCAGACCGCGCCAGATCCCGGACATCGCATCCCGTCAGGACACCGATAGCATATGAATCGCCTACATCGAGCGGGCCACGCATCCACTTCATCGGCGATTCATTCCGTTGGCCACTAACGGCACTACTCGCTGAAGAGTCGGAACGAATGCTCGCAGTTGACGTACGTAACTCCCTGTTCGATCGAACATTGATCGGATCTGAAAGACCAGATGTCGTGATCTACGCCGTTTATAGCTACCAGTTCACATACCATGGCGACCCATTTGGAATGTCAGCGCTACAGAGTCGCAGTTTAGAGCCAGTGAATTCTGAGTTCGGGGATATTGGCGATCGGGATTCGACCCAATAACCCAACTGCGGGGGGCATGGGTCGGGTGGGTATTCGCTGATGCGGAGTCGAGCGCGTCGTTGGGTGGTACGCTTCTGGATTCTTTGCCAATTCCCAACCACATCTGGCGGCATGCCATTTTATTGATGCGGTTTTCCTGCTATAACGTTCGTCTGACTGGATCGGGAGACGAATGATGCAGACGAATATCGGATTGTTCTTGGCGAAGCGGGCGCAGTTGAGTCCGAATCTTGAGGCGTATGTCGGTCCGGAAACGGGCCAGCGACTGACGTATGACGAACTGAACGCACGTTGTAACCAGACCGCAAATATGCTTTGTGACGCGGGCGTCCGGCCAGGGGATCGTGTCGCGATTCTACTGATGAATAGTTCTGAGTATCTTGAGACGTTTTTTGCAATCGCAAAAATTGGGGCTATTGCGGTGCCACTGAATTGGCGGCTGGTGGCGGACGAACTCGGATTTATCCTTAAAGACGCGGGGGCGAAGACCCTTATTTTTGCGGAGGAATTTGCTGGGGTCACGTCGGACTTGCACGAAGGGGGTGCGGCGAAGACTGACGTGGAACGGTGGGTATACGTTGGTTCTCCGGGGAATCAACCAGCGTTCGCGGAAAACTATGCCGATGCAAATCAGCGCGTGTCTACAGCGGAACCGGTTATCGGAGCCGTAGATGATGACTTGCTCTATATCATGTACACGAGCGGTACGACTGGATTGCCCAAAGGCGCGGTCCATACGCACAACTCGAAGGCGTGGGCGTGTATGAATATTCTGGCGTCCGCCGAGATGCGGTTTAAGGATCGGTTCATCAACGGGCTTCCGCTTTATCATGTTGGTGCGTTGTTGCCCGCCACGGTGTCGGTGTACGCGGGTCAGACGTCCATTCTCATGCGTGCATTCGATCCGGTTCGCGCGTGGAAATTGGTCGCCGAAGAAAACGCTACGTCGATGTTGGCGGTGCCAGCGATGTTGAATTTCATGTTGCAAGTACCGAATCACGAAACGTTCGATACTTCGAACTTAAGTTGGATTATGAGCGGCGCGGCGCCGGTGCCAGTCACGCTGATCGAGGCCTATCAGAAACTTGGAATCGACATTCACCAAGTCTATGGGCTCACCGAAAGCTGCGGTCCCGGCTGCATTATCAGTGGTGACGATGCCGTTGCGCGTGCCGGTTCTACGGGGCGCGCATATTTCCATACGGACATTCGGATTATTGACGACGACGGTAAAGATTGCGAGCCGAATGTGCCGGGCGAAGTACTGATTCGCGGCAAGCACAATATGAAGGAATACTGGAATCGTCCCGATGCGACGAAGGAAACGCTCAAAGACGGCTGGCTACACACCGGCGATATCGCGATTCAGGATGAAGACGGTTTTGTTTACATTCAGGACCGGGTTAAGGACATGGTGATCTCCGGCGGCGAGAACGTATATCCCGCAGAAATTGAGAACGTGATTCTCTCGCACCCGAAGGTTAAAGAAGTCGGTGTCATCGGTCAGCCTAGTGAAAAGTGGGGTGAATCGCCGTTTGCGGTAGTCGTCGCCGAAGACGGCGTGACGGCGGCGAGTGTACTTGAGCATTGTCACGGCAAACTCGCGCCATTCAAAATGCCAAAGGGAGTGGGTTTCGTGGATGAGATTCCGCGAAATCCCACCGGGAAAATGTTGAAGCGCTTGTTGCGCGAGCAATTCCCTGGTCCGGCGGAGGACTAGAGCGACCTCTGCCGGAATCGCGGTAAAGGTCAAGCGTAAATAAAAAGGGCGGGGTCTAGATCAGACCCCGCCCTTGTCTTGCCAATCGGTTTAGAAATTTTGTTCTTTGATGCCCATGGCCGCGCCCACAGTATTGGTGTGATTCAGCGCGACGGCCGGCTTGTCCGTGATGATGCCATCGATGCCCCACGTTAGCACGGTCTTCATGTCTTCGACGTCATTCACCGTCCAAACATTGACCGATTTCTTTGCGCGATGGAATGCCGCTAAGCGCCCGGGTGACAGCGATTCGTAGTGAACGTTGAACCCGTCCACGTCGAAGAGGTAGCCCCAACGCAGATATTCTTCCCATGTCATGGAATGATCGGGATCATCCGCACCCAAAAACTCTACACGGATTTCCGGTGCCTCAATCGCCATTACCGCAATGACGGTCGGCGAAAACGACTGAACGACCACGTGTCGATACATCTTGTGTTTGCGGATAATTTCTATCACTTTCCGCGTTAGCAGTAAGTTGCGCGTCTCGCTGCGCTCGACTAGATCCATGACGTCCTTACGGAACAAGTCATCATGTTTCTGCAATCCGTTCGCGAGATCGAATATGTCGGAAATTAACGGAGCGTCGTCGGCGGTGTCTTTAATCTCGATGTACACGCCGATCTTCCACTTCGCTTGGGCCAATGCTTGTTCGAGTGTCGGGACGCGTTCGCCGCGCCACTTGTCTTCGAACCACGATCCAGCGTCGAGCTGTTTAACTTCATGGAGCGACGCTTCACGCACGTAACCCGTTCCGTTCGTCGTGCGGTCGAGTGTGTCATCGTGCATCACGATGACTTCCTCGTCGCGCGTAAGCCTGCAATCCAGTTCGACCCATTCCGCGCCGACCTCTTCGGCCAATGCGAATGCAGCCAATGTATTTTCCGGGGCATAGTCACTGGCGCCGCGATGCGCGATCACATCGACACCGTCACCGACAACGCCGGCCTTATAGCGCGCGCACCCCGTGGTTCCGAGCAATCCTACGAGCATAACAGTCAATATATAGCGCATGTTGACCCCCTCCTATACCAGATATTGTAGCGGAAGTTTCCGCCGCGATAAAGTAGTTTACTGGCCTCGTTAATTCGTTGACCCCATATGATTTTACGCAGTTTTTGAGATTTCTGCAGAGATTGTCATGCAAACATTGTAACTGTATTGTCTGCTTGGAGATAGGACGCCTCGCATAGGTAGCGTATCCTTGACTTGGCGGTCGGGAATCGGCAGCGTACGGGGCCGTATTACCAATTCACAATAAAGGAACCAGCATGTCCAATGGTCTACTCGCGGGAAAACGCGGCCTAGTTCTGGGAGTTGCGAACAATAAATCGATCGCATGGGCCTGTGCGCAATCATGTGCGGCTCAGGGGGCCGAACTCAAATTTAACTATGTCGGAGATGCACTTGAGAAACGCGTCGGCAAGCTGCTGAACGAACACATGCCCAAAGCTGGCATGTTCTCGTGCGATGTGACCAGTGACGACGAGATTGAGAAGTTTTTTGCATGGGTTCGCGAGGAGTGGGACGGGATCGATTTTTTGATTCACTCAATCGCATACGCTGATCGCGAAGATTTGAAGGACCAATACATCACCACGCCTCGCAAGAACTTCGCGATGGCGCTCGACATCTCCGCGTATTCGCTCGTTGCGCTCTCGCGTGCAGCCGCGCCGATGATGAGCGACGGCGGTAGCATTGTGACGATGACGTACTACGGTGCCGAGAAAGTCATCCCGCGTTACAACGTGATGGGCGTTGCGAAAGCCGCGCTAGAGGCTTCGGTGCGATATTTGGCTTATGATCTCGGTGATCAAGGCGTACGGGTGAATGCGATTAGCGCCGGCCCGCTCAAGACGCTCTCTGCCAGCGCAATCTCCGGGATGCGAAAGATGTTCTCCCGTTACAACGAAGTAGCGCCCTTGCGCCGGAGTCTTGAAGCGGACGAGGTGGCGCAATCCGCCGTCTATCTTCTTTCTGATCTATCTAGCGCGGTGACGGGCGAAGTGTTGCACGTGGATTGCGGTTACCACGCCATGGGCATGTACGGAATAGACGAATAACATTGGCGTGCGTTGACTTGTCAGCACACGCTTCTTATGATTACCCGTTCGGGGTGTGCTGTGGGGTAGTATCGAAGTCGTATTCACACCATGCGTTACTCAAGTGATTCTCATCATGGCCAAGATTATTGTCATAGCAAATCAGAAGGGCGGCGTCGG
>JAJDAB010000608.1 GCA_029262095.1 Candidatus Hydrogenedentota bacterium | reverse complement strand
GCCGTGGTTGGTCAAACATTCGCGGCGCGTGCTGGGGATCATCAAACAAAACGTCGCGATTGCGCTTGGGTTAAAGCTCGCGGTCTTTGCTCTAGCGATCGGCGGCTACGCCACGTTGTGGATGGCAATCGCCGGTGATATGGGCGCGTCGCTCATCGTAATTTTCAATGGATTGCGCGCGCTCAGGCGTTAATGAGAGTTGTGGTTTTGCCTTAGCGCCAACATCCCCCTAGCCCCCTTCAAAGGGGGAACAGAACTTTATCCGCTTTCTAAGCCGGCAAGGCGGAAGAGAACTTTACTCCACCTTCTAAGCGGCAAGGGGGACAGAACTTTACTCATATTCTAAGCGGGCAATGGGGAACGAAACTTTTCCCCCTTTGAAGGGGGCCAGGGGGATGTTTTTCCTCGATGAAAGAAGGCACTTTCATGACACGTCGCAACCGTATTATTCCGTATCGTCGCAATCTCAAACAGATCGCTCGGAAATTGCGCAAAAATAGTACGCCCGGAGAGATCGCGCTGTGGCTGCAATTGAAGGGGAAACGGCTCGGTGTTGGATTCCATCGCCAAGTTCCGATTGATAAGTTCATCGTGGATTTCTACTGTCACGATTTGATGGTGGCCATTGAAATTGATGGGAGGATTCACGATCACCCCGAACAACATGAAAAGGATCGCCTGCGTCAGCAACGGCTTGAATCGTTCGGCATTCGATTCTTGCGGTTTCGTGAGCGAGAAGTATTTGACAATCTGGTTGGTATCGTGGAGACCATTCGTGAATTCGTTGAATCTGATGCCGGGCGTCGTTCGATGGATTAACATCCCCCTTACTCCCTTTCGAAGGGGGAACCACTCTTGCACGTGTGCGTTCCCCTAGTGTAATTGCATCCCTTAACGGTTCGCGATGACAATGCCATTCAGATTCAATCATAGGTTTATTTTCCCCCTTTGAAGGGGGGCAAGAGGGATGTGAGCGATTGAATGCTCGATTGCGGATCGCGACTTTAGCTAACTCGTCAGTTGACGAATCTTTGCGAGGATATCGTCCGGGGCAAGACCTTGATGCGGAATTTGTGTTGTCGTGCCACCTGCGCCGGGCTTTGTGACGCCGAGCCGCGTGTATTTCGGGGACAGGCCGCGTTCGAGTAACCAGGTTCCGTAGCGAACGCCCAACCCCGTCTTCAGGTTTTGGCTTTCCGCGAGCAGGACGAATGGTGCGCTGCCCGCTTTGTTCATCATGTCGTCATCGACGACGTTCAGCGTTGGCTTGTTGATGAGTCCTACATCGATGCCGTCCGCACGCGCGCGCTCAACGGCGTCCAACGCGCGGTACAGCACGTCGCCGTAGGACACGACGTAGCCCGCGCTACCTTCGCGGATGACTTCGTCTTTGCCCACCGTGAAAGCATATCCGTCTTCGAAGAAACGGTTACCGGCATTGTTGCAAATATACGGAACCTTCGATCGCGTGGTGAACACGTAGCGCGCGCCGGGGTCGTCCCAGATAGATTCGACGACCGCTTTGAGCTGTGCAGCATCTGCGGGAAAGTAGAGACGCGTTGTGTCGCCTTCCGGCAATCCGGCGTCCGCGAAGAAATTATTCACGCCGAAATGGCAGGTGTTGTCCGCCATGTCGTCGACGCCTGAGTGCGAGAAATGGCACAGCACATTGGATTCGTTTAACCGTGCCATTGTCGCCTCGGAGATAATCATTTCAAGGAATGCGGCGAACGTGCTGAAGATGCCTTGTCGGCCTTCCTCAAACCCGAACCCAGCCGCCACGCTGTAATTGCCGCGTTCTTGCACGCCGCCATTTACAAACACTTCCGGATGCGCTTCGCGTATGTTTTTGATGCCGGTCGACCCTTCTAAATCGGAATCGATAACGAGTACACGTCGCTTGCGTTCCGCTTTCGGCATGCCGTCGAGAATGCCGTTCACAATTTCGCCGAACACGGTGCGATTGCTCGCGAATTCTTTCGTCGATCCAATGAAGACCGTGCTGGATTTCGTTGGGGCGGCGTCGTTGAGATACGCGACCGCGGCGTCGTGTCCACGCGCGGCGAGGTATTCGATCGCGGGGTCTTTCTTGATGACGTCGTGGCCCGCATTCGAGCCTTCAATCCCCGGAATGCCGGGCGCCATGAGGCGCTTGTTCACCAACGCCGCCGGACCTTGCGCTTTCATTGCGTCGCACATGCGGGCGAACAACCCGTCGAGGTCTTCACCATCGCCTTCGTCGACCGCGAGGCCGTGGCCTTCGAGTGTGTTCGTGATATTGAAGCCGGGCAAATAGTCTGAGGGATGACCGGAAATGGTTACGTTGTTGTCGTCGATGAACAGTTTGACGTTCAGGTCTTGCGCGACCGCGAACCGTGCTGCTTCCGCGTCATTGCCTTCCATCTGCGAACCGTCCGAACCGAACATCACGACCGATTTGTCCGGGTGCGCCATCGCGACGCCGTTAATGAACGCCCACATATGACCGAGACGACCTGAGCTAAACTTGACGCCATGTTCTAGATCGAGTTCCGGGTGACCGTATAGGTCATGGCCCTCTTCGCGATAGTGCAACAGTTTTTCAAAAGGAATCGAGCCGTTGAACGCGCTCATTGCATACTGAATCGCTACGCGATGGCCCGCTTCATCGAAATACGCGGGATACACCGAGTCGCTGTTACGCATAAAGCCATCGGCGATTAGCACTTCGGGCGTGATGTTGTAAGCGCCGCCGGTATGCCCGCCGAATCCGCGGATGCCCGCGACCGCCGTGTAGAACACAATGGTATCGCGCACAATGTCGACGTTTCGGGCCAGTTGTTCCCGCACATCCGTCGCCAATTCCGGCCGCGCCGAGTCCAGCTTTAACGGTTTGTACCCGCTCACATCTAAAGGAAAACTCATGACAGATCGATCCCCACAGCCTCTATTACCCTCAGGAAGGGCAGGAGTATAACATCGAATACCCGAACGGCGGTAAGATAATTGACCCACCGTTACGGCAGCATCACTTAGTGGGACGAGATTCCCTCATCTGCATGATAAGTAGATCAACTTGAGTCGAGGGATTCTTCGCGCCGGTTTTCTCGCAGTGAATTCGCAACTGCGCGGCGTTCTGTATCGCATCCTGCTGTCGCTCGAAGAACTCATCCAGAGGTAGTTGTACCTTGGAGTACTTGCCGTTCGGCAAATAGCGATTGAGTTCCTTTCCTACCGCCTTCCAATCACCAAATTGTTTGGTTGTATACGCAAAATGAAGAAGGAACCAGACCTCCACTGAGGGTACAGACAAAGCTACAAGTACTTCGTGAGCCGCCGCCTTGTCGAGGGCTTTGTCGATAATCTGTTTCGGGTGTCTATCGCGATCAATCACGCACCATACCTGGTCGTATTCCGGGTCGCCTCGTCTTGCCGCTTTGTAAGCCCGCTCTTTCATGCGTTGAATGGCAAAGTCAACGACTGAATCGGGGCTGTTTCCAGATGGAGCACCAAAAACTTCCGCTCGAAGTCTCCACCTCTTGACTAGATCGTCTAAGTACTTGGGCTCAGTTTTCTGTCCTTCCGTTACGATCAGGAATAGTTGGCCAGAATAACGTGGCTTACTACGTGCTTTGGGGCCTGCCCGAAAGGAGTTTCGACCAGCGCGCGGCATTACGGTTCGACGTGTGTTGCCAATTGAGGAATGCCACCATATCGCCCGGCAAGGTAGCCCCTTAGCCGCGCCTCATCTTTCCGCAACCGGAAGTCACTCAGCGGGTGCAACGTCGTCGAACCACCAAGGCTCTTCTCAACCATCCAGAACTGATCTCGTCGCAACTCATTCCAATCTAGGAATGTAGTGTCGTGCGTCGTGAAGATGAGTTGTGCACCGTGAGCATTCAGATTGGAATCGTGAATTCGCTTGACGACTTCACGGGCGAGAAGCGGGTGTAGACTGTCATCTAATTCATCAACAAAAACACAGATCCCAGATTTTAGGGTTGCATACAAGTAACCAAGGAGCGCAAATAGCCGTTGTGTGCCAGCAGACTCCATCCCGTACGGTAACTCGACAGTTCCCTTATGCGATTCAGACCTATGCCTGAAATGAATGTCCGGGATTTCGCTATCACCGATCTGAGTTGCTACGTATTCGAGCAGTGGATCAGGAATCTTTCCAGCCAGTGTTGACGGGTCGAACTTAGTAGATTCGAATCGGATATCCTCGATACCTGTATCGGCGAAGGCAAGAAAGCTAGTAGCAAACTCTTTGAATTCAGGATGCTCTTCGAGCAAATGAAAACTCATTTCGCAACCGCTCTCGCCCAAGAGACTTGGCGCGATCAATACCTGAAATTTATCATTGAACCACGAATATACTGGCGTGAGCGTTTCGTCGTTGAATTGGACAGCGACCGAAAGGTAGAGCGCATTATCTCTAGTCTTTTCTACCAGATCACGCTTCACAGAGTAGTGTGCACCTTCAGTATAGTTGTAGTCGTCTTCCGAAGGAACAAAGTCGCGTTCGA
>JAJDAB010000607.1 GCA_029262095.1 Candidatus Hydrogenedentota bacterium | reverse complement strand
TTCTTCGGGTTGGCCGCCGCGCTGCAGGGGAATCGACGTCTTCGCGTTTTCGTTGAACGCTTCTAGGTCCCATGCCTTACTGATGTCCGTGAGAAATGGGCCTGGCATGATGGCGTTGACGCGCACTTTGGGCGCAAGCGTTCGAGAAAAGCCGACGGTCAGCGCATTGAGCCCCGCTTTGGCCGAGGCATAGGGAATCACGCCGGCGGTGGGTTGGACGGACGCGGTGCTGCTCACGTTGATGATGGAACCGCCGTCTTGTTCGACCATGCGCGTGCCGAATAGCGAGCACAACCGAAACGGACCTCGCAAATTGACGTTCAACACTTTGTCGTAGAGCTCTTCGGTGACGTCAAGAACGGAATCGTAGATCGGAGACATACCCGCGTTGTTAACCAGGATGCCAATGCGGTCGAATTTCGCAATCGCCGTGTCGAACAATCGATCGCAATCTTGCCAACTGGCGGTGTGACATCCGAGACCAAGACATTCGCGGCCTGTTTCTGCTTGAATTTCCGCGGCGACCCGCTCGCATGCCTCGGCTTTTCGACTGGCGATGACTATATTGGCCCCTGCACGGGCGAATGCCCAGGCCATCTGAAGGCCGAGCCCCCGACTCCCGCCTGTGATGACGGCCGTCCTACCGGAGAGGTCGAAAAGTGAATTTGCATCTTTAATTTCGGACATGTCGTCTAAATCTCGTCATCGGTGAGCGAAGCGAATTCACCATACTTTTGAAATGCGTGTTCACGTTCCTTTGGCATGTGACGCGTGGGAAATAAATCGTCGGATGGTTGATAGCCGCGTAGAATTTGTTTTGCGAGCGTCAACTTGTGCACTTCCGTGGGACCGTCGCCCATTCCAAGATAGTACGAATCGATCACTTGCCGCGCGAACGGCATTTCGGTTGAAACACCGAGTGCTCCGTGCAACAGCAGTGCGCGCGAGGCCACGTCGTGCAGGACTTTCGGCATCGCGATTTTGATCGCCGCGATGTCTTTCCGCACTTTTTGATAGTCATTGTGCTTATCAATGAGCCATGCTGTGCGCAATAACAAGAGCCTGAATTGTTCCATCTCTACCCATGAGTCGGCGATCTTTTCCTGGACCATTTGCTTGTCGGCGAGCCGTTCACCTTGGGTCTCGCGGGAGAGTACGCGTTCGCACATCATGTCGAATGCCATGCGGATTTGGCCCATCGTGCGCATGCAGTGGTGGATCCGGCCGCCACCGAGCCGCGTTTGCGCGACTTCGAATGCCTGCCCCCTGCCGCCGAGGATGTGGTCTTCGGGAATACGGACATCTTCATAGCGGATATAGGCGTGGGTGCCTTCGGATCCTTCGCGCATGCCGACGTTACGAATGATGTTAATACCCGGTGTATCGGCGGGGACGACAAACATAGACATGCGGCGGTATGGCGTCGCTTCGGGTTCGGAGACCGCCATCACAATCAGGAATGACGCAAATTTAGCATTCGAGCTGAACCATTTTTCGCCGTTGATGACCCACTCTTTTCCGATGAGTTCGGCGCGCGTCTTGAACACTTTGGGATCGGAACCGCCTTGCGGCTCGGTCATGGAAAAGCAGGAGACGATTTCGTTTTCCAGAAGCGGTTTCAGAAACCGGTCTTTCTGTTCTTGGGTGCCGTATCGCGCGAGGATTTCACCGTTACCGGAGTCGGGGGCTTGGCAGCCGAATACGATTGGCGCGCTTATGCTCCGTCCAAGGATTTCATTTATGAGCGCTAGTTTGACCTGGCCGTAGCCGGGGCCGCCGAGATCGGGACCGAGGTGGCATGCCCATAGTTTGCGATCGCGGACTCGGGCTTGAAGCGGTTTGATTAGCGCATTGCGTTTATCGTTGGCGACGTCGTACGGATTGCCGACGACATAGTCGAGCGGCTCGCATTCTTCGCGCACGAATTTGTCAATCCAGTCGAGTTCGGATTGAAACGCTGGGTCGGTCTCGAAATCCCAGGCCACGCTAATAGTCCCTCCGCTCGATCATCGAGCCGCGAGTTCTTCAGCATAACCGGGAAATGAGTCTTTCATAATCGCGTGATGGAGCAACACGTAGGCGAGTGCTTCGTTGGTGTCGCAATCGCGAATCATGCTCTTGACCCAGTAGCCTTCGGTTCGGCGCGTTTCGCCGATGGCGATAACTTCACGATCGATTTTGTATTCTTGCCCTACGAAGAGTGGGCCTTTGATCATGCCGATTTCGAGGTCGGCGAACAGGCCGATGTTTGGTTCGCGGATGCGCCAGTCGGGCTTACCGGAGAATTGGCTGAACACGCAAACCATTTCGAGCGGGATGACCGGGCGACCCCATGGAGATGTGTCACCTTCAGCGGTGTGCCACGGTGTATCTTCCGTAATTGCAGCCAGCTTTTCTCGAAGCGTGAACGGATACATCGCGCCGAGGTGTTGGTCGAAATCCATCTTGACCGTGCCGGTCACTTCGGTCTTATCGCCAACTGTTACGTCGCGCAGAATGACCGGGTTTTCTGCGGTACGCATCTTTGCGATACGCTGTTCGAGTGCGGTGGGATCGTGATCTGTGCCGATGGACGCAGTTCCCGTGAGTACGGGCGTGCCATCCTTTTTCTCGGCCCATACGGAAACTTGCTTCTCGTCGTTTTGAGGTAGTTGCACGAACGCCTTTACCTCTTCGCTCTCGATCACCATGTTTTGAAAATGCGAACTCAGGCAGCCCGACTCGAACCATTGCTGACCCCAAATCTCGGTGAGCAATGGAACGAATTGACTGAAATGGGTGGGGCCTTCGATCGGCGCGCCTTTGAACCCAAGTGTCTCGGCGGTCTTGTCGTCGTGTATCGATAGATGACCGTCGTATTCCTGGGTAGCCAACATCTGCTTCGGGGACCGGTATGGTCCGCTGAGCACCAAGGGCGTATCGAATGAATTACCTGACATTGAACGCAAGTCTCCGTTTGCTACGCTGAATTCTACAAGTACTGCGACAACTCGGCACGCGCTACGACCATGCGATGCACCTCATCCGGGCCATCGGCTAGGCGCAAGGTACGTTGGCCGGTGTACATGCTGGCGAGTGGCGTCCACTGCGAGACGCCGGCCGCGCCGAACATCTGAATGGCTTCGTCGATGATGCGGCATGAAATCGATGGGACCATTGCTTTGATCCCGGAAATGTAAACCCGCGCTTCTTGTGTACCCAAAACATCCATCGCGCGTGCCGCACGGAAGACCATGAGGCGGGCGGCATCGATATCGAGGCGTGCTTTCGCGACGATGTCGTAGTTGCCACCGAGCTTGACGAGTGGTTTGCCGAAGGCTTCGCGGGAGAGTCCGCGTTTGCACATCAGTTCAAGCGCACGTTCGGCCTGACCGAGGGTACGCATACAGTGATGGATGCGGCCCGGTCCGAGACGGCCTTGCGAAATCTCGAAGCCTCTACCCTCGCCTAGAAGGATGTTCTCTTTGGGAACTTTTACGTCGGTGAACTTGATGTGCATGTGGCCGTGCGGGGCGTCGTCGTTTCCGAATACGCTCATCGGGCCAAGGATATCCACGCCGGGGGTGTCAATAGGAACTAGGATCTGCGACTGCCGATGTTGGCGATCTGCGTTGGGGTCGGTCT
>JAJDAB010000606.1 GCA_029262095.1 Candidatus Hydrogenedentota bacterium | reverse complement strand
CACGCAGGACACCCAGACGCCTTATAGAAAAACAAATTCTCATCCGCACGCCATGCATCCGGCAACCCTAGCTTTTCCATTTCCTCGTCGTCGGCTTTATATTTTTCCCGACAGTGACGGCAAACAGAACGAACGAGCCGTTGTGCCAACACCGCTTCAAGCGAAGCCGTAATCATGAAAGGCTCAAGATCCATATCCAACAAGCGCGTGATTGTTTCCGGCGCACTGTTCGTGTGCAACGTACTCAATACCAAGTGACCGGTGAGCGAAGCTTCAACCGCGATTTGAGCCGTCTCAAAGTCACGAATTTCACCGACCATGACAATGTCCGGATCCTGACGTAAAATCGAGCGAAGGCACGCCGCGAAAGTTAGTCCAACGTCTTCCCGCACTTGCACCTGAATCACGCCGTCCAGTTGAATTTCAACCGGATCCTCCGTCGTAATGATCTTCACGCCAACCTGATTCAAAATATTGAGACACGAATAGAGCGTCGTCGTTTTTCCGGAACCGGTCGGCCCCGTAACGAGAAGAATGCCGTTCGGCTTATGGATGACGACGTTCAACAACTTTCGAGTCTTTGGCTCCAGGCCCAACCGATCAAGGTCCACCATCGCGGACTCGCGATCCAATATACGCATCACGAGGTTTTCGCCGTATAAGGTCGGAAGCGAAGAAACACGAATGTCGAGCTCCGAATCGCCGATTCGGATTTCGATGCGCGCATCCTGCGGCAGACGCCGTTCGCTAATGTCCATATTGGACATAACCTTCACGCGCGAAATAATGGCAATCGACATGTTCTTCGGCGGCGTCGTGATTTCCTGCAACACGCCGTCGACACGGACACGAATACGAAATTCATCCTCATACACTTCAAAGTGAATATCGGACGCCCGCTTTTTCACGGCGTCCAGCAACACGACATTCACAATCATGATGACTTCGGGTTCTTGGCTCAATTGCACCAAGTTATCGGCATCTGCAATAACCTCTTGCTGCCCGAGTTCTTCCGACGAAAGCGCCGAATCGCCAACCCGTTCAATCAACGCGTTCAACGTGTCATTAAGCGAATCGCCGCCGTCCACGTAGTTGTCTTTGATAAACTTGGATATGTCGCCGTGATTCGACACCGCGGGTTGAATGTCCATACCCACGATTTGGCGCAAGTCATCGAGATGCGAAATGTTGAGGGGATCGGCCATCGCCAAAACCAACGCACCATCTTTTTCGCGGACCGGAACGCAATTGTAAAAGTCGGCGATGTGTGGGGGAACGAGATGCAACGTCGTCTCAGGAACGCTCAATTTGTTGAGATCGACACGATCCATCCCCTGCTGGACAGCGAGTGCTTCGACAATATCTTGTTGATCGCACAGCCCCATGCGCACGAGCAAACGGCCCAGCATGTCCGGCTGGAGTTTTTGGCGCTGGAGTGCCTCGTCGAGTTCAAGCGGCGTAATTACGCCGTTCTCGACAAGCAAATCTCCAAGATTTCTGTCCGTAACCGTTGCCATATCGTTTTACATCCGGGGCCGATGTTCCTTACGCTAAGCTGCGTTACCGTCGCCACCGCCAAGGGCTTTGGCATTCAATTCAAATTCATCCGGGGCTGACGCCCTACCGAGTGCATCTTCGTACTTGATGAGTCCTTTCTTGAACAGGGCAAGCAAATGCTCGTCCATCAAATTCATGCCGTACTTATGTCCCGTCTGAATCGCCGACGTAATACGGTACGACTTGTTGTCTCGAATCAAGTTCTGAATCGCCGGTGTCGAAATCATAATTTCGAATGCTGCCACCCGGCCGAATCCACTCTTTCGCGGCACCAACGCCTGCGAAATAATCGCCTTCAAATTACCAGCGAGCTGGGTCCGAATTTGTTCCTGCTGATTTGTCGGAAACGCGTCAACCAACCGGTCAACGGTACGAACGGCACCCGTGGTGTGCAACGTGCCAAACACGAGATGGCCCGTTTCAGCCGCCGTCACTGCCGATCCAATGGTTTCGAGATCGCGCATTTCGCCCACCAGAATTACGTCCGGGTCTTGACGTAGCGCGCGTCGCAACGCTTCAGAAAACGTAGGTACATCCACGCCCACTTCACGCTGCATCACGATGCCCTTCTTATGATCGTGGTAATACTCGATCGGGTCTTCAATCGTGATGATGTGGTGATCGCGCTCCGTATTCAGCCAGTCGATCATCGTGGCCAAGCTTGTACTCTTACCCGATCCTGTCGGCCCCGTGACAAGAATCATTCCGCGAGGCTGATCGATTACTTTCTTCAACGTCTGCGGCAGACCCATTTCTTCAAAGGTCATGATCTTGTTCGGAATCAGGCGTAGCACCATCCCGACATATCCTTTTTGCTTCAAGATCGAAACACGGAACCGAGCAATATCTTCGAATGCAAACCCGAAGTCAGACCCGCCGACTTCCTGCAATTCCTGTTGGTTGTCGACCGAAGCGATACTCTTCATTAACCGCTCGGTATCGTCGGGCGTCAGTGGATTGTCACCGAAATATTGCAGATGGCCGTGAACCCGGCCCGAGGGCGGGTTCTTGACCTGTAAGTGTAGATCCGATCCTTCGCGGTCGATCAGCATCCGCAATAAGCTGACCATCTCATACGCTGCCATGCAACACACCTCCTGCGCCCCACGGGACGCCCACAAACCCACATACCCAGACGGCTGCGCTAACTACACGCATCCGAGTCTTCTCCGGAACGGAGGCGTTAAGCCTCAGCTTCTTCAAGCGGCTTAAGTACCTCATCCGGCTGCGTGACCCGAATAATTTCTTCAATGGTCGTGATGCCGTTCTGCACTTTGATCCAGGCATCATCACGCATTGTGGACATGCCTTCCCTGCGCGCAGCACGACGCAAATTTCCAGTCGATTCACCGGCCATGACTAACGCACCCATGTTGTCCGAACTGACCAACAATTCGTATACGCCCAATCGGCCTTGATATCCGGTGTGATTACAATTTTCGCAGCCCTTGCCATGAAAGACCTCCGCCGTTTCCCAGTCCACGTCGAAATACAGCAGTTCTTTCTCCATGTCGGTGGGCGAATAACGTTCTTTGCAGTTGGTACAAATCGTTCGCACGAGTCGTTGCGCCAAAATTGCACGCACACCCGCCGCCACCAAATAGGGCTTAATACCGATGTCCACTAAGCGGACAAACGAACTCGGTGCGTCATTTGTATGCAATGTCGAAAACACAAGATGCCCGGTCAATGCCGCTTTCACCGCAATCTCAGCGGTTTCCGGATCGCGAATTTCACCAACCATCAGGATGTCCGGGTCTTGACGAACAATCGACCGTAACGCACGCGAAAAGTTCCAACCGATGTCGTGATTGATCTGAACTTGATTGATTCCACTCAGCTGATATTCCACCGGGTCTTCGACCGTGATCAGCTTGCGCTCTACTGTATTGAGCTGATGCAATGACGCATACAAGGTGGTTGTCTTACCTGAACCGGTAGGCCCTGTTACAAGGATAACGCCGTTCGACAAAGCCAACAACGCTTCCCACTTCTGTTGATCTTGGGGCGTGAAACCCAATTGGCCCAGACCTAACATGAGACCGCTCTTGTCCAAAATACGCATGACGATCGTTTCGCCATGAACCGCCGGCAGCGCGCTAACGCGCAAGTCCACCATCTTGCCCGCGATAGCGAGCTTAATACGACCATCTTGCGGAACACGCCGTTCCGCGATGTCCATGCCCGACATAATTTTCAGACGCGATACGATCGATGGTTGCGCGCGCTTTGGCGGCGGCGGCATAAGATGAAGCACGCCATCAATCCGGTATCGAATCTTGAGATCGAGTTTTCCGGGTTCGATGTGAATATCACTCGCACGTACCCGGAACGCTTCCAAAATCAAGTAGTTAATATATTTGACGACCGGGCTGTCATCGTCGCCCATGTCATCATCCACGCCACCGGATTGCTGGCTGGCGTCGAAGTCGATGCTTTCCATGCTGATACTGTCCAGGCTAATATCGCTCGCTGACATGCTCCCCACGCTGCTCAGAGACGATGCCATGCTACTCACGTTGGACATCGTACTCAGCGTGCTCATCGAACTCGCGCTAGACACGGTTGAAAGCATCGACTCAACCGTGGTTTCTTGGAGCCCGTAGTACTTACCCAACGCATTCGCGATGTCTTCTTCAGTCGCAATGACTGGCGATATCTGCAATTCCAGCAATCGCTCTAAATTGTCCAGTGCGTTGACGTTTGTTGGGTCCGCTGTCGCGACGGTCAAGCTCCCGTTTTCTTGGGAGACTGGAATAACACGGTACACCGTAGCTACCGTCGGTTCGATCAAGTTGCGGACACGATCGGGAATCTCGCGGTCACCCAAATTAACGATGGGGATCTCAAGCTGATCCGACAAGCCTTCCATGATGTGTTGCTTGCCGATATAGCCGAGGCGCACAAGAATTTCACCCAGACGCCGATTGCCCATTGACGTCTGCTTCTTATGGATCGCTTCGTCGAGCTGCTTTTGATTGATCACGCCACGCTCGACTAAGCGCTGGCCAAACATTTGATACGGCTGAGTCACATTTTTTGCCTCATGTAGACACCCTAAATTTACCAGGAATCGGGCAATGTGTCAATGTAAATAATACGACTGCATATTGATATATATAGACTTACGGTATAATTTGTCAATAAATTACCTGTATCGAATTGCGTTTTTCAATAAAAACGAATAGGCAGGGAATTGGCTGGAATGACGCTGTCGCTTCCACATACTCGCCCACAAACATACCCCAGTAGACCCTGGGAAAGCGGAATCCTAGCGCAAGATGCGCCAACTACGGCAGGTAGATCCCACGCTCCCTCCCACTGCACACCCCATTGTCCC
>JAJDAB010000605.1 GCA_029262095.1 Candidatus Hydrogenedentota bacterium | reverse complement strand
ATGGGGGTGGTCTACAAGGCGCGGCAAAAAGGCCTTGATAGGGTCGTTGCGCTCAAAGTGCTGCCGCCGGAAACGCAACACGATGGTTCCTATGAAGAGCGGTTTATGCGTGAGGCACGCGCGTTGGCGCGGCTCAATCACCCGAACATTGTCACGGTTCATGACTTCGGCCATGTTGATGACCGGTGGTACTTCATCATGGAATACGTGGACGGCGTCAATTTGCGGCAAGCCATTCGTGCGGGTTCATTAAACACGGAGCGTGCATGCGAGATCGTGCCCGCGATTTGCGACGCGCTGCAATACGCGCATGACGAAGGCATTGTGCATCGCGACATTAAGCCGGAGAACATCCTGTTGGATAAGCGAGGCCGGGTGAAGATCGCCGACTTCGGGCTTGCGCAGTTGCACGGGGACGTGCAGCAGACATTCCGGCTCACGGGTACGGGCGACGTGATGGGGACGCTCCACTACATGGCGCCCGAGCAAGTCGAGCGCCCACGCGAAGTCGATCATCGCGCGGACATTTATGCAGTCGGCGTGATGTTCTATGAAATGTTGACCGGCGAATTGCCGTTGGGCCGGTTTCGGGCACCATCGGAAAAGGCGCAAATCGATCCGCAACTCGATGATGTGGTGCTGAAAGCGCTGGAGAAAGAACCGGAAAGGCGCTATCAGAAAGCCAGCGGTATCAAAATCGATGTTGAACGGATTTCGTCGACCGGTCCCGTTTCGAAGTCGCCGTTACCACTGCCGAGAAAAGACCAGGATTCCAATCGCAAGACGCCACCACCTTTGCCTCAGAAGAGCGACCCGCCTAGTGATATTGAGCAATCGAACATACTACCGCAGGCAATCTTCGCCGATCCGGTTTCCGAACCCGCGATCACTTTGCAACCGGTATCTCACAAGATCGTTAAACGACCAGAATCAAATGATGCAGAGAAAAAGTTGAAAGAATTGCGGTCGACGATCGAAATCAGCTGTTACAGTTTCGTATTCGTTGCCGCAGTGTTGTTGGTGATCGGTGTGTCCACGAGCATCATGGAAGTCATGTTACCGATGGTCATCGGATTTGGCGCGGTAGGATTTGGTGGAATTAGAGTCAATCGACTCGCGTATGACGAGTTTGTTCAGGTTGCTCGGGGCGAATCGCCGAAAGCCGAATCCCACGAGATCATGATTCACAAACGCCGTCTGCGTGCAGGCGCCTTATTGCTGGTCGGCGGCGCACTGTCCATCCCCATCGTCGGTGTCACTGCTGGGGGCATCGTCATGATTGTCGGTGGCATTCTAGGGAGCCAGGGCGCGGTCTATACCGGAATCCGCGCGTGGATGCGCCACAGCGTTGAAGCTTGAGTTCTCCGCGACGTCTTAACCCAGCCCGTAGTGACTATTCTCTTTCACCAATTGTTCATCATCGGTGATCGGGAATTCCGCTGGATATCGCACGAAACCGACGTGGCCATCCATGTAAAGCACGTTGCAGCCGCCCGGTATATGGTTGAATACAACCGTGGCCGATCCGGTATCGCCGAATTCATTGCTCCCGAACGTATCCCACATCACGGGCACCTCACTCTGGCCCAAGGCGCTGGCCGCGGGATTGTTGATGTCGGTAATCATCATGCGTTCGATTCCATCACGTATTCTGCGCACGACGGAACTGCCGCCGATGCCGGTCGCGTCCGGCGCTTCAGGAACCCAGGGCGGCCAAGGCGCTAAGCTGCCGCTTTCGATATCGATGTCCTGGTTGTAGTTCTTGAATCGTATGGTGCCGATTCCGGCGATGTCGACATTTCCCAATGTTTCATTGACCGTGGTCGCGCCCCACATGCCGTAATATTCGGGAAGGTTCGTCGTGACGTACCCTTTGTAAATGTATGATCGACCCAATTCAGCCGTCAGATAATAGTCGAGCGAAATTGTATCGCCGATAATCTTGGCCGCTTCTTGTTGCGACTCGAAGGTTTCGCCCGTGGGAATCCGCTGCAACACGCTACCCCAAACCGGGTCGCCTCCAGGATCCGAAGGGCAAGTCGCGACGGACATATCGGTGAGGTATTCAGGATACACGGCAGCGGCACGGGGTGCAGACCATAAGGGTGACGACCGCGCATCCGTTCGCGCGCTACCGTACGGCGAGAGTGGGGGAAAGTAGTCGTTCGATTCGTTCGAGTACATCTTGAGCACAAGGCCAAGTTGCTTCAAGTTGTTTTGGCAACTCGCCCGACGTGCCGCTTCTCGGGCACGCGCCAACGCCGGAAGAAGAATCGCCGCTAGAATGCCGATGATGGCAATGACAACCAGCAACTCAATGAGTGTAAATCCAGGCTTTCGCATACAAAACGACTCCGTCAAATTTACCGAACCCATATCGGGCAATATCCGAGTCTTCACCTAATTGGAATAGCATGACAAATGGCGTCGGCTTTTACCAGTCCGGGCTCATTTGACACTCCAATGCTCTATTCATGGCCAGCGTATCGTGATGTCAGCGTGTGCGCCATTCTGGCCATCACGATTCGGCGGCGTCTCGCGTTCGCCTATACGTCTTGAGCACCGTGTCGGCGTGGAGTTTAGAGCCGTGATTGGCGAATACGATTACCGATATACCGCTATCGCGTAGCTGGATCCACTGGGATCGGAATCGCAACCAAGAGCCGCTGTGCGTCACCGTCGTATCGCCATTCCCCTCGGCGACAAAGAGTCCGAACGCGTAATCGTTCAACTCGCCGCTGTTCAGATTGATGCGTGACAACATCAAGTCGCGCCACGTCTCACCCAAAACTCTTGGATTACGAAGTTCCGCGTCCCATTTCGCGAAATCGTTTAGCGTCGTAACGATATTGCCATCACCCACGAGTACGTCGCGACGCTCGACGGGCGCGAACGCGTTGCGCCGTGGTCGCGCGTAACTAAGTACAAGGTCTTCTTGATCCTGGGAAAGATCGTCGTCGACGCGCGTTTGGGTCATTTGAAGCGGTTCGAAAAAGCGCTTGTCGATATATCGCCGCAAAGTCAGACCGCTGACGTGTTGAACGATTTCCGCGAGCAGCACGTAGTTTGTGTTCGAATACTCGAATTTCTCGCCCGGCGCAAACGTCAGTTCCATATGCTGAATATGAGGGACGACGTCCTCATTGCTCCAAACGTGTTCAAACTTGATGTCGTTCTGTGCCATGTATCCGAATATGTCAGGCAGGCCGCTTTGATGATGAACCAATTGTTCTACCGTGATTGAATCAGCCCATTCCGGCATTTGTGGCAAATACGTGCGAATCGGGTCTTGGAGCGAGAGTCTCCCCTCGAGGTGTAACAATGCGATCGCACCCGCCGTGAATTGCTTCGATATGGATGCAATATTGAACATTGAGTCTGCATCGATGGGAACGCCCTTTTCGACATTGGCCATGCCGAAGCCACGGGCGTATACCATCTCCCCATGATCGAGGATGGCGATGGCCGCGCCGGGCCGGTCGGCGCTGTTCCACTCCTCGAACACCTCAGCGATTTCGTCGTTCAAACTGGAATCGGCGATCGCGTTGAAGTGCAAAAAGGTGAGCGTAAGGACGATGAACGGCAACACGAAATACCTCCGATTCCGCGGCGTACTTTCATTCATTGGAAACTTCTCCGTGGTTGCATCAAAATGTTGCTGATTCAGAAATCTCTCGCAAATTACACGCATCAAGACAAGCAGTGTCCACGGAACGAGATTGCCGCTTAGCTACGCCCTTCACAAAGACGGATTTTTCTTCGTTCACCTTCTTGAGACGAGTCGATACCCACGGCTCTGACGCAAATCGCCGGTCAATGGTTGCCGTAAACCGGCAGCGCGGATTTATCTTCCTCGGAAGATCGAGCCCAGTAAGCCACGAATGATTTGCTGACCGAGACGCGAAGTAGCCACCTTGGTCGCGCTTTTTACGATGGTTTGCGTTGTCGTTTCCCGCCGACTGCGCCGCGTGCGTTTTGGTTGACTGGGTTTGGGCGCCCGATACTTTCGATCCTGTGCCCGTTCCGCCGCGGCTTCCGCTTCCTTCGCAGTAAGTTCCGCCCGCGCTTTCAGTTTTTCCGCCGCGCTTTCCCGGTCGATGGCATTATCGTACTTTCCGGCAACAGGGCTTCTTTCATGGACCGCTTTTCGCTCAGCGTCGTCTGCTGGACCCATGCGCGATTCCGGAGGCCGCACTTTGGTCTGCTGCACAATGGTCGGTACGCCCTTCAGATCCAGAACGGATACGAGCGCTTCGCCAACGCCCAGCTGGGAGATAACGACTTCGGTGTCAAACTCGGGATTCTTCCGGAAGGTCGTCGCTGCGGCACTTACGGCCTTCTTGTCTCGATGCGTATAAGCGCGTAGGGCATGTTGCACGCGATTGCCCAACTGGCCTAGGACTTGCTCCGGGACATCGAGCGGATTCTGCGTGACAAAATAGACCCCGACTCCTTTTGAGCGAATGAGTCGCACAACTTGCTCCACCTTTTGCACCAACGCCTTAGGCGCGTCGTCAAACAGCAAGTGTGCCTCGTCAAAGAAGAAAACCAGTTTTGGCTTATCGGGATCACCGACTTCGGGGAGTTCTTCGAATAGCTCGGACAAGAGCCACAACAAGAACGTAGAATACAAACGCGGATTCTGCATTAGCTCGGAGGCGGCGAACAGATTGATATAGCCCATGCCATTTGGGTCGGTTCGCATGAGGTCGCTCAATTCGAGCGCGGGTTCTCCAAAAAAGCTTTCCGCGCCCTGTTGTTCCAGAACCAGCAGCCTGCGCTGAATCGCGCCCACCGATTGTTTACTGACATTACCGTACTCGACAGTCAGCGATTTCGAATTCTCGCCGACAAAGTTCAGGATGGCCCGTAGATCCTCAAAGTCGAACAGCAGCAGACCTTCATCGTCCGCCAGTTTAAACGCGATGTTGAGCACGCCTTCTTGCGTGTCATTCAGTTCCAACAGGCGAGACAAAAGTACCGGTCCCATTTCCGAAATCGTGGTTCGCACCGGGTGGCCCTGCTTGCCGAAGATATCCCAAAATACGGTTGGAAAGCCGCGCGGAGAATACTGATCGACCCCCGTCTTCTCTGCGCGTTCCACCAAGCTGGGATTCGGATCAATGGCCTGGCTGATGCCGCTGAGGTCACCTTTGATATCCGAGGCGAATACCGGAACGCCGGCCTGCGAGAAACCTTCGGCTAAGATTTGAAGCGTCACCGTTTTTCCCGTGCCAGTCGCGCCGGCGACGAGTCCGTGCCGGTTTGCGCGCTTGAGGAAAAGAGATTGGATCGAATCACTTTTTCCAATGAGGACTGTTTCGGATTCAGGCATGATGTATTTTCTCTAGTTGGTTGAAGGAAATCTGTCGGTCTTGCGTGCACACAGATCCGATGCTTGGGAACGAGAGGATATCAGCCGAAATCAAATGCGTGCAATCGACGTTGAGGCCGCTGACTCTTGGCAAACGAGTCTTAATTCTTACAGGAAACCTCGCTGTATTCGGTCTTCTATCGCCTACACGATCCGATAGATCGCAGAATACGCACCCGAAAACGATGTTCTTCAGTACGGTCGTGGACCGGACCGATAGAGGCAGCGCCCGACCAATGGTTGCCGATCCCTCGCTGCAATTGATACTCTTACCGCTTCTACGCGCGTGAAAGCTTTTTTCAGCGCCCGCGTACGACCACCGCGATGCCGCGTCTGCGGCGGATGTCTCGAGCGGCAGGTAATAGAACAGACACCATCGGACCAAGGAGAATACAGAATGTCTATCGATCCTCATGGCGGCACACTTGTCGACCGCCTTCTGACCGGCAGCGAGTTGGAAGCAGCCAAGACCCGCGCCAAGGCGTTGCCCACGCTCAAAATTGATACCTACGCCGCATTCGATGCCGACTGTATCGCCAAAGGCATTTTCAGCCCGCTGACGGGGTTTATGGGCGAGAGCGAAGTCAAAAGCGTCATGGACAATATGGAAGTTCGTCCCGGTGTACCTTGGTCGATTCCGATTCTCCTCGCCGCGTCTCAGGCGGAAGCGGACGGCTTCGACATTGGCGGCGAAATTGCCCTGGAAGATGACGAAGGCGACATTGCCGCGATATTAACGCTCGCGGAAAAATTCACAGTGGATCGCACGGCGCTGGTAGAGAAAGTGTATCGCACGACGAGCGATGAGCATCCCGGCGTTGCTTACACCCTCTCGCTAGGCGATGTATTTCTTGGTGGCGAATTGAGTGTGCTCAAATCGCGGACCATCGAACATCAGAGCCATAATCTGACGCCCGCGGAGACGCGCGCCCAATTCGAAAAGAACGGTTGGAAGCGCATCGTTGCATTTCAAACCCGGAACCCCATTCACCGCGCACACGAATACCTCACGAAGTGCGCCTTGGAAATGTGCGATGGTCTGCTCATTCACCCATTGATGGGTACAACAAAGAGCGACGACATTCCAGGCGACGTGCGGATGGCGTGCTACGAATCAATCATTGAGCACTATTACCACAACGATCACACGATGCTGTCGTTGATGCCGGTG
>JAJDAB010000604.1 GCA_029262095.1 Candidatus Hydrogenedentota bacterium | reverse complement strand
TATACTCGTAGGTTTCATGGGAAGGAGACGCCATCATGGATATCACGAGTATCGAAAACTTCTTGCCCTACTACCGGAACATCCGCGAACGCACGATGCGTGTTGTCGAAGTGATCCCGCCGGACAAGATTGATTGGGCGTATCGCGATGGCAAATGGACGATTGGCGATATCTTACGTCACGTCTCCGGCATCGAGCGGTACATGTGGGCGGAGACGATTCAAGGGAACCAACCCCAGTACGCCGGGTGCGGACGCGATCTCGCCGATGGGTATGGCGAGGTAGTCGCCTATATGTACAGTACGCACCAGGAATCGTGTGCGATTTTCGGCCAGTTGACGGACGCGGACTTGCAAACGAAGTGCATCACGCCAGCGGATTTGCCCGTCACGAAATGGAAATGGCTACGCGCGTTGTGTGAACACGAAATTCATCATCGCGGTCAGCTCTACACCTACCTTGGATTGCTCGACGTGGAAACACCGCCACTTTACGGACTCACATCCGAACAAGTCGCGGCAAAAGCACAAACCGTTCTGCTGAAACGGCAAGGGCAATAGATCTAGTTGCGAAGTTAGAAAGTTGCCCAAAGTTTTCAACGCTATGGGCGTGCACACTGCGCCGCTTGTAATTCCTTCGGTCTTGATTTTGCTCCCAGGGGTGTCATGTCGTTTCCTCTAGCCGAACGTGAGCTTTCGCGCAGTGGCCGTCATTGGCGGACGTATGCTTTGCGCATTGCCGCGACCGGTGCGCCGTGTGTGGCGTTGGCTTTTGCTACGCCGTTTAGCCTTGTCGATGTTGGCGATCCAGCGGCAGTGGGAGAGGCGGCCTCGTCAATTCTGCTACGACTGAGCGTTTTGTTTCAGTATGCCGTGGCGTTCCTTATTGCGCCGATGTATTGCGCGGGCGCAGTTGCGCAGGAAAAACAGGAGCGGACACTCGGACTCTTGTTGATGGCGGATTTTCGCGGTTGGGATGTCTACGCCGCAAAATTTGTTTCCGCATTTATTCAATGCGCGCTGCTCATCGCGAGTACGTTGCCGCTTCTGTCCATTTCCGCGATTCTCGGCGGCATATCCGTACCTGCGGCCGCCGCGCGATTTCTGATACTGATTACCGTGACCGGGACGGTGTGTGCGCTTGGCTTGTTGGCGTCGACGCTTGCGCGAAAGCCGTCCGAAGGGTTGTATATCAACGTGTTTTTCGTTGCGGCATGGCTCGGCGGCGCGTACCTCGCGGACGCGATCCAAGGTTATCTGACGGCGCCTACTCGAATTCCGGGAAGCTTCCCTGGGGTAGTATTCGCGACCCATTGGAATCTTGTAGCCGCTGGATGGGAGGAGGATCTTTTCCTGGAATCGCCGTCCAACTGGATTCAAGGCGTTCTTGCTGCCGTCGCGATCTCGTTGGCCGCGATGATCGTTTCGGTCTTGCTGTTGCCGCGTCAGGCGTATCAGAAGGCCGGTGCTACCCGGAGCGTCACTTCTCGGCGCGTGGACCGGTTTATTACACGACGAGTGCTCCGGCTACGCCCCGCAACTGCGCTCATTCACGCGCTGCTATCCGACCAACGATCGGGTCCGGGCTCGGGCGTGTTGCGGGCGATGTTGCCGGTGACGATGCTTCTGCTCGGACTCATTCCGTTTGTGGGGTGGTTGTTCGTTTTTGCCGTCTTGTGCTTTGACCTATCGACGAGTATCGCGCACTTGCGACGAAACCAAGCCTATGACGACTTGCTTGTTGCCGATCTGGGCGTGACCGCGATTGCACATTCGACGTGGCGCGCACTTCTCGTGCATTCATGGCCTTATTACTTCGGATTTCTATCAGGATTCGGCATGGTGTTGTTGCCCATGTCTTTGTTGGGCACTGAGACCTTGAGCGTTGTTCTTGGGTGCGGGGCCGCGCTATTGATTGCCCTCGGCACTTACTCGTTTGCGGTGGCAACGAGCTGCGCCGTCGCCGTGCTGCGATGGGGCGCGATTGGGCAAACGCTCGCGGGCATGTTCATCTTTGGCTGGATTCAGATGTTCTTTTCGATCGGTCTAATGATCCTCGCGCAAGGATTTGTGTCGATATCTGAGTCGTCGTCGAATTTCACGGCGACACTAATCGTCGTTATGTTTGGTGTCAGTATTGCCCTAGCGGTGTACGCGTTCTTAACCGTGCTGTTTCGGCGCGGGTTTGAAAACGACTTCTCGTACACGCTGCAAAACCCGGATCGAATGACTTTGGCGCCGAGCCGGTAAAAAACACGCCGGCTCTATGTCTTGAGGAAAATAGGCGAGTCGTGCTGCGTTAACCGTTCGCTGCTTGAGGTGTCTTGGGCGCGTCAGCGTAACGGGAAATCAGGTCAGTCATCTCCGGAGTCGGCGCGAGTGCATCGACATGGTCGTTTGCGCCAGCGTCCAATGCACCCTGAGCCTCCGAACGGTCGCCGCCATAAACCACGATCGGCAGGTCTTCAAACCGGCGGGTTGCGCGTAGCGTCGCGCAAAACGTTGCCGCTTCCATATCGGGCAGCATCTGGTTAAACAGAAGAATTTCTGGCGAGTTCATTCGCAGCATAAAAAACGCGTCTACGGCGCTTTGCGTGACCGCTATTTCGTAGCCGGCTCGTTCGAGCATTTGGCGCGATGTCTGAATCTGCTTGGGGTCTGCATCGAGAATTAGCACGCTTGCTTTGTCCGAAGCCTCACCCCGTAATCGTGTCAGCGTTGTTGCAACATAAAACTCCACGTCGTGCCATGCCATTTCGTCGCGGTCGCTAAATGTACAGCCAAGCGTATAGCGCGATCCCGATCGCGTGCAGTTGCAAATTGCGATCGAAAGGTTCTCGACATCGGCGCCATCCGGTAGTGTGCAGGTCAAACTACAATCGGAATCCACGGGCAAGGCGGCATCCGCGAGGATGCGGCATCCGCCCACGCTCATGTCCGCCAACTCGCCTCCCACGATTTCCGATCCGTTCCGAATTTCGCAGGGCATGTGTACGCGCACGCGTTCGTATCGCCGCACGGGAACGGACGAAAACGAAGTAGGCCATTTCACCCGCATGAAGCTGAAGTGTGAACCAGTGCCCAAATCTTGGATGACCGAATTGCCTACACACGCGTATCCGTCGGACACGAATCGTATGGAGCACGCGGTATCGGCCCGGAAAATGCTGCGAGAGTTTTGATCGAGCTCAGTTTCTAGGAGCAGATAGCTACTCCGCTGCCATCCACGAAGGTGGAGCCGCTCGCGATATCCGTCCTGGCGCGGCGGGTCTGGTAGTAACACGACTGCCTGGCCAACGTCCAAATGCTGTTCGACTTCGTCAGCCGAAATCATAAATATATCCCCCTGTAAACATAATCCCCGTGTTCACTTTACCATACCTTTCCATTGCCTGTCAGATGGATTGGTAGGATTTCGGGGTCGAAATGAATTCCATCCCCACCTACAATGCGTGCACATGGGGATCGTACATTGGATAGGAACGAGTTGGCCGTGGGGGTGATAACACGCGGTATAGCTGGGATTGCGTTTGTACTGGCCGCTGGCTGCGATGCAATTCGGCCCGTTCCCGGAGCTGACAACACCGATATCGTGGTCGAGGTGGCGATTTTCAAGGGTGGGTATGGCATTGAATGGCACACCGAGATCGCCGATCAGTTCAATCGGGACCATGCCGATGAAGGCGTCCGCATCGAGCTTTGGGGTGATCCGCGCACCGCGGACATCATCAAACCGCGATTGCTGCGTCGCGACCCGCCGGATCTCATCCTCGATGAACGGTTACCGTTGTGGCTGTTGATCGGCGCGAACAAATTGTTGCCGTTTAACGACGCGCTCGCGCGTCCGGCGCCGGGAAGCGATCAGCCCTGGGGAGACCTCTTCGCTCCGGGGATGCTCGATATGTTCCGGAGTGGGGAAGAGGTGTATGCGATTCCCGCGGCGTATGGCGCTTGGACGTGTTGGTACGACGCGAAGATGTTCCGTGAACACGGTTGGACGCCACCGGAAACGTGGGCGGAATTCGATGAACTCTGTTCGGAAATCCGGGCCGCCGGTATCGATCCAATCGCGCTGCAAGGCAAGTACGCCTCGTTCTATGCGTGGCATACGTATGTTGCGCTCGTGCAACGTGTTGGCGGCGTCCAGGCGATCAATCGAATCAATGGTCTCGAGCCGGGCGCGTTCTCGCATCCCGATGCGGTACGCGCGGCGAAACTTTATCAAGACCTCATCGTAAACCACGGCCAACGTGGGGCGATGGCGATGACGCATACGGAAAGCCAGTTGCAGTACGTCAATAATAAAGCCGCCATGATTTTTTGTGGGATGTGGCTGGAAAACGAAATGAAAGACAGTATGCCGCCGGGGTTCGAAATGAAGTGCTTCAGTATTCCCCGAGTCGAGGGTGGTAAAGGAAATCCTGCGATGCTTCCGGGCCAAGGGATGGAGTATTTGTTTGTCCCTGTTGATGGCCGTCACCACGAAATCGCGTTTGAGTTCGCGTCGTACCTTGTGTCGCCGAAATATGCGCCTGATATGGGCAAGAGCATCGGTGTCATTTCTCCGCTGAAAGACGCGACGCCGCGTGACACGATCACTCCGGCACTCGCTTCCGTTTTGGACGTGATCAATGCGTCAGAGGGAATTTTTAGCATACGTGTTCGCGATTTGCTCCCGGAATGGCGGGCGCAAGTGATGCACGTGGCGATCGCCGATTTGTGCCGAGGCGAACTTTCGCCGGAGGAATTCGGGCGGCTGCTTGATGAAGGCGTCGCTGCAGCCGTCGCGAATCCGGACGTGAGCAAACCGCCATTCGTCGCCTTGGACCCCGCGCAATATGGAGAACAATCGTGAGCCGGGTTGCACGCCAACGCCTTTTCTTCGCGACGTTTCTCGCGCCGGCATTTTTGTTGTACACCGTATTTGTCGCGGTACCGGGCGTGCGCGCGTTGATTTATAGCGTACAGAAATGGGATGGGCTGGGCGATCCTGAATGGTACGGCTTCAACAATTTTCGGGCGTTGTATTCCGATGATCTCTTCTCCAGCGCGCTCAAACACAACGTCATCCTCGGAATTTGCGGCGGGAGCATTACGCTCGTACTCGCGTTATTTTTCGCGTCGTTGTTGCACCGGAAGATTCGCGGTGCCGCGGTGTTTCGCGTAGCCTTCTTCTTTCCGAACATTATTGCGGCCGTCGCTGTCGCGCTGTTGTGGATGTTGCTGTACAGCACGACGGAATTCGGCATGGTGAATGCGTTGCTTGGCGTTCTCCAGCGAGGGCTGGCTGGAGTGGGTATCGAGTGGATGCAGGATGCATTGCCATTCGCGTTCACGGACTCGAAGTACCTGATCTATTCGCTTATTCCGATGATGGTTTGGACGGCAACCGGGTTCTATATGGTGCTCTTTGTCGCGGCGATGGAGAGCATTCCCGAGGATTACTACGAGGCGGCAAAACTCGACGGCGCCACACCCGCGCTTCAGTTTTGGCATGTGACGTTGCCCTTCATTCGCGAAGTGCTGGTCGTCGGGATTGTTTTTCTGCTCATCAGCAGCGTGAAGTTTTTCGACGCGGTCTGGGTGATGGAAAGCCAGTTTCCGACCAAAGACTCCCACGTCATGGCGACCGTGCTTTATCAAAAGGTCTTTTCGGAATACAACATCGGTTACGGGGCCGCGGTGGCGGTCATGCTGTTCGCGCTCGTATTCGCTGCGACCCTGCTTACGCTGCGCATGTCGCGGCGCGAGGCGGTTGAATACTAATGGGTCCGCGCACGCAAAAGACGTTCACGTATGCAGTGCTCGGCCTGTGGTTTTGTGCGGTTACATTGCCGCTATTGTGGGTATTCGTCAATTCGATTCGGAGTTCGCAAGAGGTTTTCGAGAATCCGTTTGGTATGCCGTGGCTAATCACGGGTTCGCCTCACGCGGAACTCGAAGGACAACCAACGCCGTGGCAGTCCGCGACCGCCAATTTCCGTAGTGCTTGGGTGGAATCGCATTTCGCCCAATTCTTTGTGAACAGCGTACTCGTTACCGGCATATCTTTGATCGGTGTACTCATTTGTGGGGCGATGGCGGCTTATATTCTGGCGCGATTTCCGGGACGCACGCACAACGCGCTCTACTACTATTTCATCGCGGGCATGATGATACCGGCGCAACTCGTGCTGGTGCCGCTGTTCTTTCAGTTCTCCACAATGTCCGAGTTGGGTTCCGCAATGCTTGCGCCACTCGGGCTCGAATTACAACTGCACGATTCGCTTAGCGGACTCATCCTGATCTATGTAGCATTTAGTTTGCCGTTCACGATTCTCGTGCTCACCGGTTTCTTTCGCACGCTCCCTGGAGCACTCCGCGAAGCCGCGATTATAGATGGCTGCACGGAATGGGGCGTCTTTCGCTACATCATGCTCCCCCTCGCGCGGCCCGGTCTCGTTACGGTCGCTATCTTTAATTTTCTCGGCCTCTGGAACGAATACATTTTCGCGCTGGTCTTCGTAAACTCGGAGGCGAAGAAGACCCTGCCACTCGGTCTTGCGGGTGTCAGCATCCAGGCCCAATACAAGACCGACTTCGGACTCATGTTCGCTGGCCTAGTCATCGTCATGATCCCCACCCTGATCGTCTATTTAGTCCTCCAACGCCAACTCACCAAAGGGATCACGATGGGGGCCTTAAAAGGCTAGTTATCCCCGCCAACTGCCCTGTGCTGTTGTGCCCCCGTGCCTCCTTCGTTCCCCGGCGGCTCGGTGATCAAGTCGGAAATTCGCCAATTTCCCCAATTGCACGAGTCGTGTGCTCAATAATACGTGAGTATGTAGTGTTGACGACCTATACAGCAAACTCCTCTTCATCTATCAGTAGTAGACATTGCAATAGGAAGGTGTTATATAAAGGTAGAGATGAGGGCTAATGTGTGGTTTTTAGTTCTATTATATTTCTATTCTACTTTCTTCCGATTGTGCTGCTGCTCTATTTTCTCGCTCCGAGCGTTCTTCGGAACGGTGTCTTACTGACTTTTAGCCTCTTGTTTTACGCGTGGGGCGAACCGATCTACGTGTTCCTGATGTTGTTCTCGATTGCGATGAACTATTTGTTCGGGCTCGTGATTGGGCGTGGGCCCACGTCGCTTCGCAACATTGCTTTGCTTTTGGGGATCGCAGTCAACTTACTGATTATTGGCTACTTCAAGTATGCAGAATTCTTGGCGGAAAACGTTGAGCGGCTATTGGGTATATCCGGGCTTGCGGATGCGGTGGGTAACTTGCCGTTGCCGCTTGGCATCTCGTTTTTCACGTTTCAAGCGATGTCGTATCTAATCGACATTTACCGCGGCACCGCGCCCGAACAAGTGAATCCCTTTCGCGTTGCGCTGTACATCGCGTTGTTTCCTCAGCTGATTGCGGGTCCAATTGTTCGATACAACACGTTGAGCGATCAGCTCGCACAGCGTACGCATACGCTCACAGGATTCGCAGACGGCCTGGCGCGATTTATCGTCGGGTTGGGAAAGAAAGTGCTTATCGCTAACACGCTTGCAGTCGCGGCGGACTCAGCGTTCGGGATTGCCGATAATAGACTGAGTACCGGTACCGCGTGGCTCGGTATCATTTGCCACACCTTGCAGATTTACTACGATTTTTCCGGCTACTCAGATATGGCCATCGGTCTAGGGCGAATGTTCGGCTTTCGTTTTCCGGAAAATTTTCGCCACCCCTACGCCGCTACGTCTATCCGCGACTTTTGGCGGCGCTGGCACATTTCCCTGTCCACGTGGTTTAGGGACTACCTATACGTTCCACTTGGGGGAAGCCGCCAGGGTGATATTCGTACCGCACTCAATCTAGTAGTGGTTTTCTTTCTTTGCGGGCTGTGGCACGGCGCCAATTGGACTTTTGTCGTTTGGGGACTTTTTCACGGAGGGTATCTTGCGCTTGAGCGCACAAGGTTTGGGAATTGGATTGACGGATCGCCGCGGCCATTCAAGCACATGTATGTGATAACCGTCTTCATGGCTGGGTGGGTACTTTTTCGCACCGAGAGCCTTGAGGACGCAGCGCATTACTTCCAAGCACTCGCGGGTTTCGGTGTCGAGGCGGAGTACCGATTTAGTTGGCGCTATCTCGCGGACTCACAGGTTCGATGGATGATCGTTATCGCTATTCCGGGATGTGCACCGATTTGGCGAACGGTGAGTTTATACGTACAGCGCTACGTATCGATGGATGGGCACCTGAATTGGAGACGGGAGTTGGTTCGAACCGCGATTTCGATCGCGCTGGCTGCGATTTTGGTATTGAGTGCGTTGCAACTCATGTCCGATACCTACAATCCATTTATCTATTTTCGTTTTTAGTGATCGGCTGCTTACCAACGGGAGATCTATGAACGATGATCAACAAGCTGGCAGACACGTATTGTGAATCCTGTGTGCAGTCTGTCTTGCTCGTGGCCGCGTTTGGATTCTTAGCGTGCCTCACCGCCGGCCTTGGGGTGATTACTCCGGACGCCGAGCAATCGGACGTGGAAAATCGCAGCCTACAACGCCTGCCTTCGCTACCCAAAGGGATCTGGGAGATTCAGGGGTTTGTGCAAGGGCTGGACCGCTATGCCGTTGACCAATCTGGATTTCGAAATCAATTTGTCGAGTGGCGAAACCGCCTACGTTTTCAGTTGTTCGGAATCATACAGGCCGACCGTTGTATTGTCGGCAAGGACAAATGGTTGTTTCTGGAGCGACGGAGTACGGCGCAATTTTCGAATGTGGATGTTATTTCAGGGGAATGGACTGGTCGCGATCAAGCGACTTCGCCATGGATTCCATTTCTCAAGGATCAGTCGGATTGGCTTGATCGTAGGGGAATTCGGTTCATTGTCGCGTTCATTCCGAACAAGTACTCCATTTATCCCGAACAATTGCCGGACGGGCTTACGGCGGATTCAGAGGCCGTTCCTTATCTGCCCATCATCCATGGTGTCGAAGGCCATCCCAATCTTCGAGTGGTCGATTTACGGGATGCGCTCGTAGGGGCGAAGTCTTGGTCGCTGCTGTATTCGCCCAGCGACTATCATTGGAATGGGCGTGGCGCCTATATCGGATTGCAAGAAATATCGAAAGCGATACAAGATTGGTTCCCGAACATGGCCACGCCTTCGGAAGATCAATTCATTCTCACCGTTGAAAACCTTGATCTGGCGCAAAATTATCAGAAACCAGGCCTGGGACTCGCTCGCACCACTAGTATGCCTGAGTTATTTCCATCAACTTGGTACGGAGTTGAGCCTAAGAATCCCCAGGCTATTGAAGTCGATCCGCCATCCAGTACACACTCACTTACTTCGTCTAACGTGCGGACGCCAAAGGCATATGAATCGGACTCCGCGACCGGGCCGCACATCTTGTACATCGGAGATTCATATCGTTGGCAGCTCAGTGCATTGTTTGCTGAGCAAGTAGAGCGAGTTGTTTACGTCGACACTCGAGAATCGTTTTTTGACCGGTCGCTAATCGAATCTGAAAACCCTGAAGTTGTTCTATTTTCCGCTCACGGATATTTTTTCACGCGGAATGTCGATCCTTATTCTATTGTGGATCGCCAGAATCAGGCAAGGGCCTCGGAGAGTAATGCGGCGAGCGATAAGGAAGATCTGAATCTTATTCTCTAACGTCGATTGCGACCGGTGCCACCGTCGGTGCCGCAGATGATGACCTTCGCGATATCAGCTATAGGCGCGATATGGCAGGTTTTCCCAAAGGAGTGGTCGGTAGCCAAAACACAAATGCGGCGCGAGTACTGTTCGGTAAAGCTGTGTGAATAGGTGTCGGTAGTTTCGGTAGACATTAGGAAATGGAGTTGATATATAGAGGGGGT
>JAJDAB010000603.1 GCA_029262095.1 Candidatus Hydrogenedentota bacterium | reverse complement strand
GGTCCGGTTTTTGGGCTTTGGTGGGCGCTTGCACAGTTGGATTCGGACCGTTTCCAGGATGAGGCACGCGAGGCGATTCGTGCATACCTTTACGCCAGTCCGGGTGAGCAACACCCGGTCGCCGGACCGATCCGAACCCATTTTCTTGATACCAATCCGGCGGCGATGGAAGCGGTTAACGATTTTTACCAGATGCTCTTTGCGGAAATAGACCGCGAATGGAAAGATGTGCTCGCGGCGCGTTCGCAATTGGCTGGGGATTCGGCTTGGCCTGCAGCATTGGCGGACCCGGAACGGGAACGCGTGCGTCAAGCCTTGTACGGTCTAGATAGCCCTGCGAACATTGCTCCGCACGATGTCGAACAAATTTCAAACGCCGAGATTCGCCAAAAAATCGCAGCGCGCCGAGCGGCCGTGCAAGAACACATGGGATCGCATCCTGGCCGACCTGATCGCGCGATGGCGTTGGTAGATGCAAGCACGCCATACGACCCATATGTTTTTCTTCGCGGTAAGGAAGCCACTCGCGGCGAGGATGTGCCGCGACGTTTTCTTTCGGTCTTATCGCCTGGGCCTAGCGTGCCTTACACGAATGGCAGTGGTCGTTTGGAGTTGGCGAAGGCCATCGCCAACGAGCGCAATCCACTGACCGCACGTGTTTTCGTGAACCGGGTATGGATGCATCACTTCGGTCAACCGCTCGTCGAAACGCCGAGTGATTTCGGGTATCAAGGAGGCAAACCGACCCATCCCGAGTTGCTGGATTACCTCGCACGGGAATTTATGGAAGACGGGTGGTCCGTCAAGCGCTTGCATAAACGAATCATGCTTTCGAGCGTTTATGTGCAGTCCAGCGAAACGCGGCCAGAAGCGCAAGCGGTTGATCCAGAGAACAAACTCCTCTGGCGCTACCAACGCCGCCGCCTTGATTTTGAAGCGATGCGCGATAGCCTGTTGGTGGCGGCGAATAATTTGGACTTGACGATGGGCGGACTCTCATTCAATATCGCCGCTCCGTTATATCCCAGCCGGCGCACCATCTATGCCGAAGTGGATCGCCAGGATTTACCCGATGTGTTTGCGACATTCGATTTTGCCGCGCCGACTTCGCATCGGGCACGACGATTCGAAACGATGGTGCCGCCGCAGTCGCTATATCTAATGAACAACGAATTTGTTGCCGAGCAGGCGCGTAGCTTGGCAGCCCATTCGGGCGAAACCGCTGGGTCGAATTCGGAAGAGCGAATAGGGTGGATCTACCGGCGACTTCTCCATCGCGATCCAACAGAACAGGAATTGCGGTTGGGCGAAACGTTTATTCAGGAGATGGCGATGACTCATTCTGTTGAAGCGGCTCCACCTCAAGAAGTGTCAGATTGGAAATACGGCGTCGGTGTTGTAGATGAAGCGACGGGGCGAACGATATCGTTCACGGAGTTTCCGTACTGGAGTGGCGAAGCCTATCAGGGCGATGACCAGTGGCCTGACGGCGAATTCGGTTGGGCGCAACTCGGTATGCTCGGTGGGCAGCCCGGGGATGTCGATCACGCGGTCATTCGTCGTTGGACTTCTCCGGTGGACTCGAACATTTCGTTCATCGGTGAGTTGCATCATTTCTCGGCGCTTGGCGATGGCATTCGCGGTTATGTTGTGAGTAGCCGCGAAGGCATTATTTGGTCGGGTGACGTACAGGACGGTTTGATCATGACGGAGTTCCAGAATCACCCGATACGTACGGGCGATACCGTGGACCTCGTGATCGCCAGCAAGGGCGAAGCAGAAGAAGATCGCTACCGGTGGCATCCGCGTCTCTATTTGTCCGGGCCGGACTCTACGCAATTCCCCAAGCAGGACTGGTTGACCCGTTTCGATTTCATCGGTCCTCAGCCATCACCACCGGAACCCCTCGATGCTTGGGCACAATATGCGCAAGTGCTACTTATGAGCAATGAGTTCATTTTTGTAGACTGATACATTGTCGATGTTAAAGAGGAACTAGACTCGTGCACCACGAACCGACAATCGATGACTTTATTCTGAGCCGTCGCGATTTTCTGCAGCGTACCGGAATGGGTTTTGGTGCGCTGGGGCTGGCAACGTTGACAGGATCGCGCACAAGTCTTGCGGCTCCAAGCGCTTCGCTGTTGCCCAAGGAACCTCAGTTTCCCGCCAAGGCAAAACGGGTCATTCATATTTTCCTAAACGGCGGCTTGTCCCAAGTAGACTCGTTTGACCCAAAGCCCGTGCTCGAAAAATACGCGGGCAAACCCCTGCCTGTCCAATACGAAACCGAACGCAAGACCGGCGGCGCTTTGCCATCGCCGTTCAAATTCCGGAAATACGGCGAAAGCGGAATCGAAGTCAGCGATCTATTTCCTCATCTCGCCGAGTGCGTAGACGAAATGTGCATCATTCGCTCCATGCACACGAACATCCCCGCGCACGGACCATCCCTCATGATGATGAACTGCGGGGACAATCAACTGTCGCGTCCGAGTATCGGATCCTGGGTAACGTATGGGCTGGGTACCCAAAACGAAAACCTGCCTGGGTTCGTGACCATGTGTCCGGGTGGATACCCGACGGGCGAAGCGCAAAACTGGCAGTCGGCGTTCCTGCCAAGTCCCTACCAAGGTACGTATATCGACAGCGAACATGAAAACGTCGAGAAGTTGGTGAAGAACATCAAGAGCTATTATTCATCGAAGGATGCACAACGCAAACAGCTCGATCTCCTCGCGGAGTTAAACGAGTTGCATCATGAAAAACGCCAAGAAGACGCGGCGCTGGAATCGCGAATCCACACGTTCGAACTGGCGTACCGAATGCAATTTGAAGCGACCGACGCATTCGACATTACGAAAGAACCGGAATACATCCGTGAGTTATACGGAAACAGTGTTCAAGCGCGCCAGATGTTAATTGCGCGACGGCTGCTGGAACGCGGCGTGCGATTTGTGCAGCTTTGGCACGGGCCGGGACAACCCTGGGACAGCCACGACGATGTGGCAGAGCAGCATTCACGGCTTGGCGGTCAATGCGATCAGGGCATCGCGGCGCTCATCAAGGATCTCAAACAACGCGGTATGCTCGAAGATACGCTCGTAATTTGCACGGGCGAATTCGGCCGCACGCCCACCGCAGAAATCGCGGAGCCGGGTATCAGTGTCGCCAAAGGAAATGGACGCGACCACAATCATCACGGGTTTACGTCCTGGATGGCTGGCGGCGGCGTCAAGGGTGGTCACGTACACGGCGCGACCGACGAATTTGGCTTCAAGGCCATCGAGAACAAAGTGCATGTCCACGATCTTCATGCAACCGTCCTTCACTTACTTGGATTCGATCACGAGGCGCTGACGTATCGTTACGCGGGCCGCGACTTCAGACTGACCGACGTTCACGGATTCGTGGTCGACGACTTACTCGCTTGACGAGAATTTCTCGTCTTTCATCAAGCTTTACTCTCCGCTACTAAATGGCGAGAATGCACAATTCAGAGTTGTGCGCAATGGCTGGGAGCATGGTCGTGATCAACACAATTGGACGCTGTAGCCTGCATCACGTTGCTTTACTATTTCTCACTGTTGCGATCGCGGCTCAGGCGAAAGAGCCCATCGACATTTCCGATCGCCTCGAACCGTTCGTTGACAAGTACCTTATTGGTTCGATGGAGAATGTGACACACCAACTTCATCAGCCCGTGCCGAGAGAAATCGCGTTAACCTTCGATAAGCCCTGGGAAGGCCGCTATTGCGGATATGCCACGGTATTCGAAGACGGCGATGGCTACCGGATCTACTATCGCGGTCTTCCAAATGCGGGCAAAGATGGTTCCAATGATGAAGTCACCTGTGTCGCGGAGAGTAAGGACGGCATAGTATTCACGCGACCCAATCTCGGACTCTTCGAAGCCGAGGGCGACAAGAACAACAATATTGTGTTGGCCGACTCGGCACCCTTCTCGCACAACTTCGCGCCGTTTCTTGATTCACGACCGGGCTGTCCAGCCAACGAACGCTTCAAGGCCATCGCGGGCACATCGAACACGGGGCTCCACGGGTTTGTCTCCGCTGACGGCTATAGTTGGAGAAAGTTCGATGGGCCACTCTTCGAACACGAGGGCGAGGGATTTTCTTTCGATTCGCAAAATACGGCGTTTTGGTCCGAATCCGAACAGGTATACGTTTGCTATTTCCGAACGTGGCGCAACAACGTCCGCTGGATCAGTCGCCGCACTTCGGCCGATTTCCGCGAGTGGGGCGCCATGAGTGATATGAGCTACGGCGACACGCCGCACGAAAACTTGTATACGAATCAAACCATCGCGTATGCACGCGCGCCGCACATCTATGTCGCGTTTGCAGCTCGGTTCATGCCCGGTCGGCGAGTTGTGAGTGCTTCGCAGGCCGAGGAAATTGGTGGCGATGCGAAATACTCCGGCGACTGTTCAGATACCGTGTTCATGTCGTCTCGCGGTGGCGATGTATACGATCGAACGTTTATGGAGGGCTTCATTCGCCCCGGTGTTGGACTTAACAACTGGACTTCTCGCACCAATTATCCGACGCGCGGAATCATTCAATCGGCTGACGATGTGATGTCAATATACGTCCAACGAAACTACGGGCAGACGACGCACAACCTTCAACGGCTGACCTTGCGCACGGATGGTTTTGCCTCTCTTAATGCGGGATACGCCGGCGGAGAATTAGTGACCAAAACCTTACTGTTTGATGGCGGCAGTCTAACGATAAACTTTTCGACATCCGCTGCGGGCAGCGTCTGGGCGGAACTGCAGACCGCGGAAGGCGAAGCCATCGATGGGTTCACGTTGGATCAATGCGACGAGATCATCGGTGATGAAATTGCGCGCACGGTTACTTGGGGGGGATCGGCAGATGTTACCTCCGTAGCGGGAAAACCGATCAAAGTCCGATTTAAAGTGAAAGACGCCGACATTTATTCGATTCAGTTTCAAGAGTGAGTGAGGCTGGGCGTTCGTGCCGCGCGGCGTCAATTCGAATTACAAAGGAGAGACCATGTATTTACCCAGGATTTCACAGTCAAGTGTTCTTAGCCGTCTAGTCTGGGCCGCGACATATACCCTCATGCTGGGAATGGCCAGTCTTGTCAGCGCTGCAGATCCGCCCGAGGGTTTCGAGGCGCTGTTCAACGGCAAGAATCTCGATGGTTGGTACGGTAATAACCCGCATGACACCAACAAAGTCGCCGAGAATAAGCGTGACGAATCTATCGCTTCACAACAGAAAGCGTTCCTCAAACATTGGAGCGTCGATAGCGGAGAACTGGTGAATGATGGAAACGGACCATACTGCACGACAAAGCGAGCGTACGGCGACATCGAGTTTCTCATCGACTATAAGACTGTAGCCATGGCCGACAGCGGCATTTACCTTCGTGGAACGCCGCAAGTTCAGATCTGGGATACGACGGAACCGGGCGGCAAATGGGATATCAATGCGGACAAAGGCTCAGGTGGCCTGTTCAACAATTCGAAAGATGCTGCCGGACAACTTCCGCTGGTGAACGTGGACAAGCCATTTGGTGAGTGGAACACCTTCCGCATCACGCAACTGGGTAGTAGGACTTCGGTCGTTTACAACGAAAAGCTCGTCGTCGACAACGCGATCATGGAGAACTACTGGGACGAAAAACGCACTGCACCGTTACCCGCGCGTGGTCCGATCCATCTGCAAACCCACGGCGGCGAAATACGTTGGCGCAATATCTATGTTCGCGATATTCCAGCCGACGAAGCGAATGCCATGTTACGGGGCGACGACAAAGCCGACGGATTCGCGGCGATTTTTAATGGCAAAGATCTAACCGGATGGAAAGGCGCGGTGGATAATTACGAAGTCCGAGAAGGGGCCATCGTCTGCAAACAGGGCCACGGCGGCAATTTGTTCACCGACGATCAATACAGCGATTTTGTCGTGCGCCTGGAATTCAAACTGCCCCCCGGCGGCAACAATGGGCTCGCGATTCGCTACCAAGGTACAGGCAATCCCGCGTACGACGCGATGACCGAACT
>JAJDAB010000602.1 GCA_029262095.1 Candidatus Hydrogenedentota bacterium | reverse complement strand
CATGCGATCCCACGTGACGGTGTCCGGTCGTTCGTGTACGTGGGGCGTGACGAAAATGACAAGCTCCGTTTGTTCACGCTTACGTTCTTTGTGTTTGAACAGATTGCCGAGGACCGGGACTCGACTGACGACGGGCACCCGAGATTCAACATTGTGAACGTCGTTGCGGTAGATTCCGCCAATAACGAGCGTTTGGCGATCGCGCACGTTGGCCTGTCCGCTGTAACTCCGCACCGATCGCACCGGGACGCCATTGCGCACTCCCCCGGCAAAACTGACTTCCGGTTCCATTTCGAGTTTCACATAAGTGCCTTGATCGTCGCGCAGTACGTGCGGCGTGACCCGCATTACGATACCAATGTCTAAAAACTTGACACTGAAATTGCCACGCCCGCTGACTTCCGTGCCGAATTCAGTGAACGGCACTTCGTCGGTCATGCGGATTTCGGCCTCCTTGTGGTTGACCGTCAAGAGATTTGGGTTTGCCAGGACTTCGGCCTTGTCGTCCGCAGCGAGTGCATCTATGAGCAGGCCGAGATCGATATTGCTATTGAGCAATCCAAAGAACATCTGACCCGGCTTTGGCACCTGTACCGGCAAACTCAATAACCGGTCTGGCGTGAGCCCATCAACAAATCGGCGTCCAGTCGACGATCCATTGCTGTTGGAACCGCTACCGCCTATCCGTTCGTTGTCGAACGGTTGAGACTGATTTCCCCGCAGCCCGTTGATGCCGGGAATTTGTGCGGCATTCGGATAATATCCGCCACTGACTTCATTGCCCTTAACGAACCAGCGGACGCCAAGTTCTTTGAGCGCACCGATCTTTACCTCGGCGATCTTCGCTTCAATTTGAACTTGGTGAAGTTGCGATTGCATGTGATCGAGTCGGCCAATAATACTCAAGATATTCTGCATCGCCGGAACGGTATCCGTAACAATTAGGATATTTGAATCGGGATCGAACGTAATCGAACCACCCTCGCTTGTATGGCTCCGGAGTTGTTCGGCCAGCCGTTCAGCGTTTCCATTAGACAGTTCGACAATTTCCGTCTTCATCTCTGAGCTGCGAAAGCTTCCCGCGCCCATAGTCATCACGGTTCTGGAAATCGTCACGCGAGGATTCTTGTGAACGGCGGTGTAGGCGCCTGCGACGGCCGCTGCGGCTTCCGTCTCGTTCAGACCAGACACACGAACTTGGCCCACAAACGGGAGCTTGATCTGGCCCGCAGCGTCGACTTGGGCCGTGGTCGATAGTTCGGGTGTGTTGTAGGTATCGATATAGACGAGATCGCCGGCCACGAGGCCATTGCCCTCGGCCGTTGACAGACTCGCCGTTAGCGTCGCAAACACGACAACCAAATATATTTTCGCGATTTGCGACTTCACGTAGTTAGCCTCTCTCTTTGTATCGGGAAAAATCCCCGCAAACTTGAGTCGCGTCCATAAATCGTGGGTCATTCATCGGATGACCCGGGCGCGTGAAGCATGAGCCGCTGACCGGCCTGGATATGATCGGGATCTTCGATTTGATTCCACTGCAAAAGCTGTTCAGGGGAAACGCCATACTTCAGTGAAATTTCGATGAGCTGTTCGCCCTGGGCAATTTCGTGATGACGCGCTTTCGAAGCATCCGGGCCGGACGTTAAATCCTTGACATCGCCTTCCGGGAGCGCCACAGGAACAACGTCAATTTCGATGGGTGCCGGTTTAACGGTAGTTGCCGGTATGATCGGATCGAGTTCGTCATTTCCCGGAACGCCCCGAATGATTGGGCCAAACGGCAACGGCGAGGTCAATTCAAAGGTTGCTTGGCGCACTTCGGCGCTGTCTTCTAACGGCACCACCACGCCGGAGTTTTGTGCTTGAACCGCAACAGCGGGGGGGGTGCCTTTCAGCACACCCAGTTCGCTCAACAGATCCACTTTTACGCGAATGGCGTTCTTACGCGTGGGGTTAATACCTGGATAGCGAATCGCGTGTGACCAATGTTCAAGCGCAAGTTCATGGAACGCCATATGCCGATCGGGTGAGTCCGCGGTTTGCGCCAGTGCGCGGTACATTTCACCGAGTTCATCGTAATCCGCATCCGGCGATGGGTTTCCCGGAGAATTGGCTGCCCGAATAAACGTCGAATGCGCAGCTTCATACTCGCCCAGCTGAGCGTACGACCGTGCCAACGTGCGCAACATCGGCAACGTCGCTGCTGGATCCCGGAGCATTGCGTCACGATCGATCAGCGCATCCACCGCAGCACGGTAGTTGCCGCTGCGATAGTGGATAATCCCCATGAGGCTCTGTGCACGGCCTACTCTTTGATGCTTCGGATGGCGGCGAGCAAATTCGCCCAACAACGCCAAGGATTCCTCGCTGTATTGCTGGGCCAACTCGGAGTCTTCCGAATCCACTTGTTGCATTTGGTATCCGGCGGCAAACATCGCGTCCGCCGCGAGCGGGTGCTCAGGATTGCGCCGCACGAATTCCTCATAGAGGCGCGACGCTTCCAATGGCTTCAGGCTTGCTGCCGCCGATTCGGCTTCGTAGTAGAGTGTAGTTGGATTAGACACCCGAATTTCGAACCAGCGATAGGCCTCATATCCGCCGTACGCAAGCGCAGCTCCAAAAACGAGAAACACTGCAGCGACTTTTAGTAGACGGTATACAAAAGGCTGATGGCGGCGGTGATGATGGCTGGACCGTCGACCGTAAGACTGGACCGTCGTTAGATCATCGTACGAGTCTTCCGGTTCAACGTTTGGCGTCGTTTTCGCGTCGGGCGTTGGTGGAGCCGATTCTTCCGTCTGAGACTCATCAACCAGAACGTCGCTATCTGTTTCTGCCAAGATCCCGTCGAAGATCGAGTCGTCTAGAACCGACTCACTCTCAGCGGGCTCGTCGGAAATAATCAGCGTTTCATCGTCGCTGTCCGCCTCAATAGGCACTTCCACATTCTCGAGACTATCGACAGCGTCCTCGGCATCCGTCGACGAAATTAATTCCGAAACTTCCGAGGCATCGGCCATCTGCTCCTCGGGCATATCTTCGGAATTTCCGGGATGCACTTCAGGATTCGAATCGATTGTCGTGGATTCTTGCTCATTCGATACGTCACTCGCCGCCACGTCAGGAGAAACTAAATCGGAGAACACTTCATCTTCGTCTAATTCGTCCAGGTCGACGAAATCGTCTTCAGCGGTAGCGTGTGACGCGGGCTCTTCTGCTGCGGACGTAACTTCGGCATCTTCCAACACTAAAGGGGAATCGGATTCGTCCTCGATCAACGCGGGCTCATCCGTTAGATCGCTTGATGGTTTTTCGGCGATCTCCGGGATGGTGTCCTCGATCGGAATCGCTACATCTGCTTCAGGGATTTGCGCAGCGGTGTCTTCACCAACCACCGGGGCTTCCAGAATCGTTTCCTCTGGCGGATCTTCGAGATCCGTCACATTCGATAAATCGAGAGAATCGCCTACTGAATCATCGGCTGCGGCACTCGCTTCTTCCGGCTGATCCTCGACCGTTGGCTCATCGGTCTGCGCCACGATACTGTCGCTAATTTCGGGAATGTCTAGCGTGTCGTTTTCGTCGACCGCAGGATCTTCGACTTCAATCGCGGGCTTCGAATCGGGCACCATAGCGGCGTCAACGTCTGCAACGCCGGGTTCATAGAAACTTACGGGATCGGCAAGCGGCTTGTCCCCGCTGATGATCTCATCGATTGCGTCAATGTCTGCGGAAATTTCCGGGCTCGTCAACCCGCTCATCCGGATGAAATCTAGGTCGTCATCTGAATCATCGCTGGCGTTTCCGCTTTGTACGCGAGGATCTTCTGTTTCGAAAAGCTCGTCCAGGAGTTCCGGCGTTATCGCGGTATCCTCTGGCGGCGTCACCGAACGCTCCAATTCGACAGGATCAACAGAGGGCTCATCTGCATCGTCCGGCGCATTTCCATCGTCGAAAGCGTTCATTTCGCTGAATGTCCGTACGTCATCCGCGCTTTGTCGGCGAAAGTGGTTCCGTCGGTGAGCGGCGCTCTACCACTCGACGCAACAACGAATTTGCCCGGTCGCGATTGTTTGAGCCATACGCCCGATCGGGGGCAATACCTGCGTGGAGTATTCCGGTGGAAGCCGGTGTTTCCGCTCCGATTGCTTCATCTACGGAAGTATCTTCGATCGCTTCTATTCGGCGTTCGCCATCGGGATCGGGCAACGTGGTCTTCTCGATCGTGTGGACAATAATCTGGCGTCCGATGCGCCGTGTCTTAATCTGCGCCGCCAACAACAACGCGTTGCGGCAAAGCGAAACGGTTACACGCGGGCTGCCTCCTGCATAGGCGTGTATCAACCGCATCGCGATGTCCTCGAAATATGGCATGCGCTCTGATGCACCCGCTTGGCGCATTCGGAAGTTGATTAATTCGCGCGTCGATTCTTCGTTCAATAATTCAAGGGTGCTCGTTAAGTTGACCCGTTGCGCAAAGTTCGGCGCGGCGCGTAGAACGGGGATCCATTCTAACTGCGCAAACAACACGAGATTGATCAGCTTGTGCTGGGACGTTTCGAGATTTTGCACCAATCGCAATAGTTCGAGTTGACCGCGCTTGTTCAAATTCTGAGCATCATCGATGATGAGCGTATTCACCCGCTTTCGGTTTTGCATGAGGTAGCGGTACAACGCGTCCATATACTCGGAGAACGAACGCTCCGGACGCTGCACACCAAATTGCGTGACGATGCTTTCCAATAACGAAAAACTTGTCCACGAAGGAATAGGCGATCCAATCACCGCAGTATTGTATTGATCGCCGTTCTGGCGCATGCCGGTGATTAATTTTCGCAGCAGCGTTGTTTTTCCCGTCCCGTAGTGCCCAAGCACGATGGCGATCCCATGACGTTCGTCAATTGATCGCCAAAGGCGGAACAAACATTCTTTATGGCCCCGCGTTGCATAAAAAAACGCCGGGTCTGCGGTTGGTGCGAACGGATTTCGGCGAAAACCGAAATAGTCCAACAAATACTGGCCGTCGTCCTGCATCCCTCTTCCCCCTCGATTCCGCCCAGGGCGGAACCCATTCGCCGGCGCTCCGGACACCAGCGATCAAACCAATTTAGGATACAAATACTATATATTGTGCCACTCGTATTACGAATCACATTCTATAGTAGGCGCTATAGGCTGTCAAGATACCATTTTGCCAATTTCCAGGATTGCTTGCTGGGTATGCGGATCGCCTGAATCCAATCCAATTCCGCCGCAATTGGCGGCTTCTTTCGCTTTTTGGTATACAGGATCATTGATTAAGACTAGGGAATCTGGGACCGGGCAATGATGGGCGAAACGCTTCATGTGAAGAACGGACCGTTGGCGGGACAGTCGTTCCCGATTATCAATGCGATCAGCATAGGCAGAAACCCAGGTAACACAATACAAATAAACGACTTACAGATTTCGAGGCAACACGCTTCAATCCAAAAAACAGCCGCAGGTACTATTCTCCGTGACCTCGGAAGCGGTAACGGCACCTATGTCGGCTCGAATCGCATCGTTGAGTACCGGCTCAGTGATGGCGATGTCATTCATCTTGGGCCGTTCGAGTTTCAGTACGAGAACAAAGCGGTCACCGGAACCCCACCTCCGGCGTTGAGCATCATCGGTCGCAACAAAGGGACCGATGTTCAAGTTACGACCGAAACGGAAGGCGAATTAGCCGCAGCATCGGCCGACAATATTTATCAAACCTTCGTCGGCACCGCGAAAAGCGAGACGGGTTCAGAAGATCTAAAAACGGCGCAGGCCCGATTGGCTGCCGTCTATCGCGCGAATCAGATTATCTCGAGCGAGCAAAACATCGATCGCTTGTTCGAACGGGTTATGGACCAAATATTCGAATTGGTTCCGGCGCACAATGGCGTCATTCTGTTGAAGGCGGAGAAGTCCGGCGACCTCGTTGTTGAACATCAGCATTCGAAGTCGCCCGGCTCAGAAGTGCAGATCAGTTCGTCGATTGTTTCCCGGGCGTTGGACAACGGCGAGGCCGTAATCACGTACAACGCGGCGCAGGACCAACGCTTCGAAGCTGGCGCAAGCATTATCGCCCAAAACATTTCATCGGCGATGTGCGCACCACTACGTCACCAGAACGAAACGCTCGGCGTCGTGTATGTTGATACTCGCGGAACGGCCAATGCGTTTACCCAAAGCGATCTGGAATTGCTTGTCGCAGTAAGTGGTCCCGCGGCCATCGCAATTCGAAATGCGCAGTACGTTCAGAAGATTCAGAAGGCTTACCAGGATACGTTGGTCGCGCTGGCGAATGCCGTCGAATTACGCGATCACTACACCGTCGGCCACACATGGCGCGTTACGAACTTCGCACTCGAAATGGCGAAGGAGATGGGTTGGCCACAAGAAAAACTGGAAGAGGTGGAGATGGGCGGCGTGTTACACGACGTCGGCAAGATTTCCATTGACGATGCCATCCTTCGCAAACCGGGCGGCCTAACCGATGACGAATACGAAATCATGAAAGTCCATCCCCAGCGTGGTGCGCGCTTGATGCAGGACATTGAAGCTCTCGTGCCGCTCATTCCGTATTGCCTCTACCACCACGAGCGATTCGACGGGAAAGGTTATCCTTTCGGTTTGGTCGGCGAAGAGATCCCGATCGAAGGCCGTCTATTGGCGGTCGCAGACACGTTTGACGCGATGACCAGCAGCCGACCGTACCGCAAGGGCCTCGATCCCGAGTTTGCCATCGGCGAAATCGAGAAGTCTAAGGGTACGCAGCTCGATCCGCACTGCGCAAATGCGTTGATAACCTGTTATCGCGAAGGCCGCTTCGACCACATCATTCAAGACTTCGGCGACAAGAGTGACCGCGATATCGTCTGTCCGTTCTGCAGTAACAGCATTTCAGTCGCCGACGACCTCGAAGTGCGAGGTGAATTGGAATGCGAAGTATGCCACCGGGCGATCCGCCTCATGAGCGATGGCCGCGAATACTACGGCGAACTCATCGCCCGCGCAGACGCCATCAGTCCCCACACGCCACTCCCCGATAGCGGCGCATACCCACGTTCACGGACTCCCAGCGATGGAGCTAAGCACTAACAGTTAGTTACGGCAGTCGCAAACCAGAATACTAGTTCATTGTCTTTTCCGTGATTGTTCGAATGGTGGGTGTTGAAATAGTCAGTGCCGGACACCCTCGAGACTTCTGACTAACATTGTGAATACGTAGATCTTCAATCAATCGGTCTCGATAGGAGCAAGCTTGATCATGATTCTCAAAGGCAATTTGCCACGTCCGATCTGCAGTACGGCGTAGCCCCTTGAGTTCTGATTTCCGCAACCCGGGCATATTCCCTACGCTCTTGCCGTGATGAGCGACGAGCACGCGCCGCAAGCTATCTGCAGGCAATCCCTGCCCGGCAAAGGAAAACTCAAGCAGAAAAAAATTTCTTCTAGGCTCTTTTACTATCGGCGAGTATCTAACTTTTGTACGCCGATAGCCTCCGCACAATACAAGGGTCAATGGAAATAGCTGCATAATGCTGCGGCCGACCATCGCAACGCGATGGTTCTTCTTGAAGTCCTTATCTTTGAATGCGTTCATCCAATCGGCATCATGTACCGCGAAAATCTTGCACAAATTCAGAGTTTGACGATCAACTTCTAAAGATCGCCACTGGCCAAGTTCATCCTCAACGTGCAAAAAGGGCTTATCGTGTTCTTCAGCTTCAGGAGCGGACAACTCAACGACTCTACAGTTCTTCACGCTCTTGAGCCGACGCCGTCCCCATGGCCGTTCTTTTCCGGCCAACGGTAGAATTCCAGGCTTAAGCCAACCCGGTACAAAATTCTGGGAGTTTTCATGTGCCGAAGACCAACGGGAATTACAGAGAATGCTCATTTTTAGCAGTATCGTGTACGAATTCCCAGTGTCGAATCTCGCGTCGAACGTCGAGCAGCTCTGAATATCTGGCTGGGGACCGCTGAATTCACCCAACGCAATCGAAATGTTGGGGTAATGGTCCCGGACATCAAAATTGACTTCGGTGTCGCTTCGTGTCCAGTCAACCCAGTTTGGTATTGACCAGGCTGGCAATTGGCGGGTCCCCGAATCCTCAAAATTCCCTTGGTCGTATTCTCTATCGGAGCGAAATTCGACCAATTTCTTGCTGTTTACTTTCTCCTCAACAGCCCATTCATCATCAATATCGTCGATCTCGGGCACTCGCTCAAAAACGATAGG